>JAUVES010000030.1 GCA_030594675.1 Candidatus Nanohaloarchaea archaeon | reverse complement strand
TCCAGCATCAAACGGAATATTGACAGACACAAGATCAATCCCTTCGCAAAATTTTTTATCTATAAGTATCCTGACCGCTTTAAGTGCAATCTTTGCAGCATTTTCAAAGATGCAGTAATTTTTAGGGTCAAAAAAGTCAGCATTCTTCTTGTCTTCAGGTACATGGAGTGAAACTGATACAGCTTTCAGCCCGTCAATTGAAGCTTCCATCGCAGCACCGACAGTCCCCGAGCTTAGAATTTTCCCATGGCCCATATTGTCGCCAAGATTTATTCCCGAAACAACAACTTTTGGTCTTGCATCAAGAACATCATAAATCCCTACTTGCACGCAGTCCGCAGGAGTCCCGCTGCATAAGTAAGCATCAAACTGCCCAATTTTTGACTTTGAAATCTCAATCTCTCCGCATGTAATCCTTTTTCCCATCCAGCTTTTCTGTGAAGTTGGAACTACAGGGACGACAGAAAACTCTCCTGACAATGCTTTGAGCAGAGGAAAAAACCCGGCAGAATTATACCCATCATCATTTGTAAGCAAAATATCTGTCATACAGAAACTTATGAAAGATAATTAATAAATATTTTGTATGACCTTTAACTCCCTCTAAAATTTATTCATTAAAAGACACAAACCAAAACAAAGATTTTTCACAGTTAAACAATGCAACTTTCTACACATATTTGAGATAACACTTAACACAAAAATCGATAAAGAATTAACTATATATATAGTCTATAATCTAAAGTAATGTATGGATATTTCTAAACTTGTTGGTCGGTGAATTGATGAGAAATAATTCATATCTAGTTTCTGTAGTATTTGTCTTAGCATTGCTTAGCTTGACTGGGGCAGTTGAAGCAGGGCCTGCAAAATTATGGGATACAGGAACAGTATATGATAATGCATTTTATTCTTTTGAAGATGCAGCCTGGGGTGATAAAGCCCAATGGTCACAAGTGTCCTATGGCAGCACAGAACACAATTTTGCAGGTGACATAATAATTGAGAACGGTAATTTCTGGTTTTTCATCCATTCATATAGCAAGGATTCGCCTTTTCTTTATGAAAATATAAATGGAGCGCCAAATTCTGCAGGAGAGATATTCAGTGATGTATATTATTCCAGTAAATGGAATCCCAACATTGTCAAAAACTCAGTCCGTATTATTGAGAACACAGCAGATATGGTCATAATTGAACTGGATGGTGGAACAATAGAAAACAAAAATGTTGTCAGGTACCAGATAGAGAAAGATAATGCCTGGATGAAAGTCACACCAGCCAATATGTATAATTATAAGGCTGGAATAACTTCCGTACTTAACATGTTTGCCGTAGCGTCGGCCTCTAGCAGTGATGGAAATGATTATATCATACATCCTGAATATGATATCCCTCTGGGAAAAACAACTATAGTCTTTGATGTGCCTCCCGAAAATGATGATATGCTGATCTATGAGGTTAAGTCTAATGGCATGATGTATATGCTGACTTATGATGACCCGATAGCAGCATCTCCAAGCATTACTGCATCAAAAAAGTATGATCAATGGTCTCAGTCATATAAGCCCATGATTGAGTCTGTACAAGCGTATATGAAAAATGATACTAACAACAAAGCCATATATATAGGTGTTGTCAATCAAATAGATTCATTTCATTCTGAACTTATTAATAAGCCGATATCTGAAGGAGAAACATACACAAGCACATTCCAGGCACCAGTCCAGGGTGTATGGCGGATGACTGTCCGTATAGATGGGAATTTTTATACAACAGATATCTATAATGAGGATTTCTCATTTACAAGCCCTGAAGATGGCATTATTGAATATATGGTGATTTATCTTTATGACAGGACAGGTGCAACGCTACAAACCTTGAGCACTCCAATGGGCATCTACCGTGAAATCCATGGAGGTGATCCACATGGTACTCCTCATCCAGTGCCTAACTGTTCAGATAATATTATGAATCAGGGTGAACTCGGAGTGGATTGCGGCGGTCCCTGTTCTCCATGCCCTCCACCCAGCTGCAGCGATAACATCAAAAACCAGGGTGAAGAAGGTATAGACTGCGGTGGTCCCTGTCCTCCATGTCCCACTCCAGATATAAAGGAATACATATGGATTGAAGCAGAAGATGCTGATGAGATATACCCGACCATCGTGATATTAGATGACCTGTTAGCATCCAATGATTTATATATAAAGCCTTCATGGATAGGAAGTGATAGGTCCGGCTATGCTGAATATATAATAACAATACCTACTGCAGGTACATATAAAATATGGGGTAGTGTGATTGCCCCTGATATATCAAGCAATTCCTTTTTTGTTAAGATGGATGATGAGCCGGAAAATACATGGACTATATATCCTACAGATGACTGGCAATGGAATGAAGTAAATCATTGGGGTACTGGCACAGAATTCAATCCGCAGATAAATCCTGTATTGTTTGACCTTTCAGCAGGCCAGCATGTTTTATTGGTGATGAGTAGAGAAAATAACACAAAACTGGACCGGCTTCTTATAACAAATGATATGGATTATAGGCCGGTAAATGAGGTCCATACTGCTCCCGCACCACACCACAAGATGGAGATTACATATAGTTCAGAGATAAGGATAAACGGTTATCTTGATGAGTGGTCATCTATCCCTCAAGTTTATCTGAGCGATGATTCCGGAAGGGGTGCTGATGACAACACAGCCAAAGCAAAAGGTGCCTGGGATAGTGAATATCTGTATTTCGCTGTTGATGTTAAAGATACAAATCTTCAGGCAGTCGCAACATCAAGTAACGATCATCTTTATCTTGATGATTCTGTCGAGATATACATTGATACTTTAAATGATGACGCAGTTTCAATGATGGCTGATGATTATAATTTTATAGTAAATATCCATAACATGATTAGTGGTTACAAAGGGGAAGATCTGCTTAGTGAACAGAAAATTATTTCCTGTGATTCAGTGCTTGGATGGTCCAGCCCGGTAGGTGAAGTCACAGAAGATACAGTCAATAATAAAGAAGGTTCGGCAGCAATAAGGCTTTATAGTAACACAAACCCGTTAGAGTTCGGAAACCTTGGAAAATATACACTCCCCATTGATGTATCTCGGTGGGAAAAGCCAGACAACACTATGGATGGTTATCTCACTTTTTGGGTATATGTCAGCGATGCTTCTCACCGCAGGTTGACAAAGCTTGAATTTGGCAATGTTAACAATGGACATCAGGCAGCATGGCAAAATATAGGCCAATATGTATATCCCGGCGAAGAATTTTCAGACGGCTGGAATTATCTAAAGATACCTTTTGATAGTGCTGTATATATTGATCTGGATAAGATAGACTGGGAAGATGTTCATCATATCCAGTTTTACACAAATTATGGAATTCTGGATAGTGTTTCAGATCTTTTCATCTTTGATGATTTTAAGATAAGCGCATTCGGTGATGACTTGAGCAGCAAAATCATATCTGATGTAACTGTTTATGGGACTGTAGGCGATAATAGTAATATAGATAATGGTTACTCTGTTGAGATAGCAATCCCTTGGTCAGTTATTGGAGGGATAAAAAGCCCAGGAAGTATTCTTGGTATTGATGTCGCAGTTAATGACCGTGATGATGGTGATGGTTACAATTATTTTGACTGGAGTGAACTTGATCATTTTCCCCACCCAATCAGTTGGGATGATGGTATCATAATGGATAGAGATGTTGTGATTATACCTCCACCGGAACCAACATGTTATGATGGGATTCAGAATCAGGGTGAAGAAGGTATAGACTGCGGCGGTCCATGTAATGCGCAATGTACACCTCTTGAGACCTGTTTTGATGGAATCCAGAATCAGGGTGAAGAAGGTATAGACTGCGGTGGTCCATGTTCAAGATCTTGTGAAATCATACCTCCAGAGCCGCAGAAGCCAGTAATGTATATCCCATATGCAATGCTTCCGACCAGTGTGAGTGAATCGACCCCCCCTTCAATACAGCCCACCTGCTCCGACAGCATCCAGAATCAGGGCGAGACTGGCATAGACTGTGGCGGACCGTGTCCTGCATGTGGAACTCCTGTGCCATCGCCTTCAGAAACACCATCTACAAGTTCATTATGCACCACAGGAGCAGACACATCATCAGTTACAGGAGACATCTATTATGTCTCAGTTTCAGGGAATGACGGAAATAATGGCCTTACTAAAGATAAAGCATGGCGTACTATAACTGAAGCTGCAAAGAGGGCAGAAGCCGGTGATGTGGTGTGTATAAAAGCCGGCAACTATGGGCATGAGCATGTAGTAATCAGCAATTCAGGCACAGAGGAAAGCCCCATTGTATTTGAAGGGTATGATGGAACTCCGAAGATTTATGCTGGAGATTTATCTGGAGATGGTATTTCAATAAATGGAAAAAGTTGGATTACAATAAAAAATATAAACATAGAAAACTACTATTATGGGATTCGCATTTATAATGGTGCGGAGTATAATACTTTAGACAATGTCGAAGTTAAATATATTAGACTTATTGGTATTAATTTAGATCATGCACACCATAACATAATAAGAAATAGTGTTGTGACCGATGCTAGATATAGTTATCAGATCCAACATTCTAGTTTTAATTTAGTAGAAGACTCTACATCCTTTTCTATAGACGTAAATTGGGATTCTACCTTCAAGTCTACAGGATATCATTTTATTGTATTATATTCACATGATAATACAATAAAGAATTGTATTTGTGAAAATAAACATCCCACTCTTCCTACTATAATAGCTCATCCCGGGCATGGTATGGGGATTAAAGATAACCCTTCATGGGGTGGAACGCACAGCCATAATAATAAATTCATTAATTGCAAATCTATTGCCTGTTATGAATCCCTTTTTGTCTCGCACGGTGCCTATGACAATGAATTTATAAATTGTACTGCTGATAGAGGTGGTTTAGTTCCTAGTTGGCATCATGGTTTGACTGTCAGAGATGGTGCTTATCGTAATATCTTTAAAAATTGCAGAGCAACAGGGTTTCTTCATGGAATTTCCTTTCATGATACAGTTGAGAGTTCTGGAACTCCTGCTAATTACGGCAACACTTTTGAAAATTGCATTGTCACTAACAGTCAAGACGCGATAAAGGTTTCAACTGGCGGAAACAACAACATAATCAGAAACTGCGTTATAGACAATGCTAACAACCTTTTTTCAAGTGGTACCGTAGATACACTTAAAAACTGCATTGTAACCAACGTAGGCAGCTTCGGCAATATCGGCACTTCAATCACCTATTCTGACTTCTGGAATAATGGCTTTAGCACTCCTTTAGGAACAGGAAATATGGAAAGCAATCCATTATTCATTGACCCATCAAATGGCGATTACCATCTCAAATCCCTGTACGGAAGATGGAACGGCGATGCGTGGGTTACTGATACAGTGCAGTCGCCTGCAATAGATGCCGGTGATCCGTCATCTGATTATTCTGACGAACAGGAAGACAATGGCAACAGGATAAATATGGGTGCTTATGGTGGAACTAAGGAAGCATCTTTGTCAGGGGCTAGTTCACCTGTGTCTACTGTAACGCCTTCAGAAACACCATCTACAAGTTCATTATGCACCACAGGAGCAGACACATCATCAGTTACCGGAAACATCTATTATGTCTCAGTTTCAGGAGATGATGGAAAAGATGGCCTTACTAAAAATACAGCATGGTGCACTATAACCGAAGCTGCAAAGAGGGCAGAAGCCGGTGATGTGGTATGTATAAAAGGTGGCAACTACGGGCATGAGCATGTAATTAGTAGCTATTCAGGAACTGCGACAAGCCCGATTGTATTTCAGGGATATGATGGAATGCCCGTTATTGATGGGCAGGATAGGACAGGAACTGGTTGGACGATTTCCAACAAGAATTATATAACCATTGAGGGCATCAAGTTTGTTTATTATGGTCATGGAATTGTTATGTCTGGAGTGAAGCATCTCACCGTAACCCGTAGCGTTTTTGAAGAGAACGGATGGACAGGATGTCGACTGTGTTGCGGCGCTTCAGAAGATATAACATTCAGCTATAATGAGTTCTATGATTATGATGATGGAGGCGACCATCAGGACTATGGACTGCAGCTTTATTGGGGTACCGATGTAAAGGCGACTAATAATTACTTTTTTGGACTAGGACACCAAGATCTTTCACTTAAACATAGTATGACGAACACATACATTGCCGACAATACATTCGAAGGCTTTTTATATTCCGCCATATATCTTGGACAAGAAGCATCAGGTACACGATCACGTAACGCAGTTGTAGAGAGGAATACGTTCCGGCCTGCTCCGGGCTATATAGCCAGAGATGCTATTGTTATTAGATACATTGATGACATAATAGTGCGGGATAACTTTATTGATGGAGTGTCTCACACAGGTATCAGTTTTTCTGGGTGGGATTATAATAAGCAGCCCATAATACCAACCCCTAAAAATGCCGAAATTTATGGAAATATTATTATCAATGCCAGAGGGGGATGGGGAGTTGCGGCCTTGCAGTTTCTTGGCCTTTTTAATAATTGGAACATACACAACAATGTAATTTTCAATTGTACGAAAGCGCTATTTGTATATAACGGTGCATCAGGCAGCGGAATTTTTAAGAACAATATCCTCTTCCAAAATGATCAGCAAGTTTTCTGGGATACTTCATATCCCGGAAGCGTTTTCTTCAGCCATGACTATAATAATTGGTTTCCGAATTGGCCAGAGGCAGGTCCCAATTCCATTTCAACAGATCCCTTATTTACCGATCCCGCAAACGACGATTATCACCTCAAATCCCAATACGGCAGATGGGACGGCACTGCATGGGTTACTGATTCAGTACAATCTCCAGCAATAGACGCCGGTGACCCGTCATCTGATTATTCTGCCGAACAGGAAAATGATGGCAACAGGATAAATATGGGGGCGTATGGCGGAACTAAGGAAGCATCTTTGTCAGGGGCTGGTTCACCTGTACCTCCTGTTACTACTTCACCAAGTTCTTCTACCTCTTCCGACACCACATCTCCATCAATAGCCATTACCTGCCCAACTTCCGGCAATACTTACAGTTCT
>JAUVES010000105.1 GCA_030594675.1 Candidatus Nanohaloarchaea archaeon | reverse complement strand
AAAGATGAGCTTGATGATGTCAAGCATATAAAGAAGCTTGACAGGTCTAAGATGTCTGATTCGGAGAGGCTGGCGCTTGTTGCTGAACTTGAGCTTCTGATGAATGAGGCTGCTGAAATGCTTGAGTTTGAGAAGGCAGCTGTTCTTAGGGATAAGATTAATGAGCTTAAGAAATAGTTCAGTTAAGGGTTGGGTCTGTGCTTGTTTATGTTTTTATCTGTGATATAGATTGTAAAGTTGTGAGCGTATTTCTGTATTATCTCATTCTGCATTTCTTCGGGTAGTTCGTTAAAGTTGTAGACGTATGTATCTTTATCTTTTATTGCTTCCAGAGTCCAGATGTTTCTTTTGGCGGACCAATCAGGGTCTACAAGCATTGGATATTCTTCTGTGTTGTTCATCTATAAGTACTAACTGTTTAACTTTAAAAGCTTTACCTTAGTGGATATAGAATTAAGATTAAGTAAAAGATTGGATTTATATTAGTGCTCTTATGTATCCTTCTTTCGGCTCGCAGGTGCTTCCTTCTTTTTTGAGTTGGTATAGTATTGCATCTGCATCTATTCCTTCATTTTTGGCATGGTCTATTACTTCATCTGTTGGTGACATATTTTTCCCGTGTATTGTCTGGTCATTTATAATCTTTAAGACTGTTTCTTTATCAGCCAGATATTGTTTCCTATTTTCTGTGTATCCCATTAGATTTCACTTTCTTTAGTATTATATTGATGTTTGTGAAAATTTAAATATATTTCTATTGAGGTCTCAGCAGAATAATATGAATCGCTATTAAAGAAGAAAATATAAAAAAAGAAAAAAATTAAAGTGCTTTAAATATCTCTTGCCTTTACAGTTTTTCTGTTGTTGCCTTCAGCCCTTTTTGCAGCTTTATTTACAAGCTCTTCTACTGCGGTTGATAAGGCATCGTCAGCTTCTGCTGATATGCTGATGTCCAGCGTCTTTGCAAGTTCTCTTATCTTACTTTTTACGATATAACTCATATTTTTTCACCATTTTTTGTTTATTCAAAACTGAATATCATTTTATTGCATTTGACAGTTATATGTCTTTTGGTAGGTTGATTGTGTTTTTTTGATGGTAGTGACAGTTAAGTGTTTAGAGTATTTCTAGTCAATTGTATAAATGGGTTCGAGCGAAGCGAGAAATTAACAGGCAGGCATATTGCAGATGCTACTCCAGGATAGTACATCGTAAAAAGTTTTTTAAAGGTATATTAATACTTTATAGTTATGACTCAGACGTTTTATGAATATATGGCTCAATTTTTAATAGATAAAAAACTTAAATGTGTGGTTGAAGTTGGTTCTGACGATCATTTAAAATTGGCATTAGAGCTTGCTCCTTATTGTAACACTTTTTATTCTGTTAATTTTCCAAAAGATCATGAAAGAATGCAAGGATGGTATAAATTGCAAAAGATAGATGGTGTACAAAATATTGAATTATTGAGTGGAAATGCTGTTCAGTTATCGAATTTGATAGAACATGCTGATGCAATTATCTTGCAAAATGTTTTAATTGATGGGACTGGAACAGATACTAATTTAAGGTGGAAATATAAAAGTGGAGAACTGGAGTGTTCAGATGAACAATGGGACGAAATAATTGCTAAATTAAGGCAAGCTGAAGAGGATGCTTATAAGGAATTTTTGCAAGTTGCTAAACCTGGTTATGTTATTAGATTTGGAGACCCAGAAAAAAATGGAGAATTCAAAAACATGCTGGTAGATAAATTAGGGGTAGAGCCAACGCAAATTCAAACAAGAGAATTGTTGTATGATGTAATTGGTGAGATTTGGGAAGCGCATTTTATACATAATTTTTAGAACTCAAATGTCTGGAAGTCTTTTGCGGCTATGACTTTTATGCCAGTCTGGTCTTCAAGCCATTGCGCTTCTTTTTCTGGGCCTGTCTCTATCATGGTGACTCCGAAATGCTGGATTATGGCTACTTCTGGTCTTGTTTTTCTTAGGAGCTTTTCTGCACTGTATGTATCCATGTGCTTGTTGTTTTTGCGTTCTCCTGTACCTTTCCTTTCCTCTCGAGGAAATATCATGTTGAGAATCATTATGTCTGAGTTCTTGTGGTAGTCTTCAAGGCCTTCAAAATAACAGCCATCACTTACATAAGATATTGTCTTTTTACCTTCTATGACAAATCCTATACCTTTTGGGTCGCCGTGCATTGTAGGTGTTGCTGTGATTTTGAGATTTCCTATATCTGTTGTGTTTCCCGGCTCCATCACCACTATGCTTTCAAGGGATTTTTGGTAGTAATCAAGAACTGCTTTTTCTATGTCTTTGTATCCTTTTATTGCTGTCATGTTTCCTATCAATGTGCCTTTTTTTATCCATCCGCCTTTTGTCAGGATGTCTATAAAGATGTTTGCATCGTTTGTGTGATCCTGATGGACATGGGATAAGAGGATTGCGTCAAGATCTTCTAAAGGGATGCTGTTCTTTCTTGCGTGGACAAGAGCTCCCGGACCAGGGTCGAGGTAGAGTTTTTTTCCTGCAATTTCTATGTATATGCCTCCGCTTGCTCTTACCTGTCTTCCTACTCCGAATCTTCCGCCTGCTGTGCCGAGGAACTGTATTTTCATAGTTTTTCTGCCTTCTTTATCTTTATGAGGATTTCTGCTGCTGCAGGAGGGATGTCTATCTCCTGTCCTTTTTCAAATGGACCATAGCTGTTCCCGTCATCTGCTACAAAAGATGGTATGGCATCTATGGTTCTTATGTGAATTGTGTTTGGAACTTTTTCTATCTTCGAGGCGACTGCCTCGAGACCAAGGCGACTTGCACGAATCGGAGATTCGCTCATTTCACAGCTTCGCGGCGAAATGCCTTGAGGCGTGAGCGACTTCACACTTTCGTGTGAAGTCACTGTTTTTGTTGGTTGAAGCTTGCTATCTTCTGTTTTTTCTGCTTTGTTCTCGTAGAATATGAATTCCAGATTGCTTCTGTAATCTTTGACTGCAGTTCTTATCTTTTCGAAGAGGTCTTTTTCTTCAGGAAGTATATTTTTAGGCACTATATTTCCTCTCGCGTTAAGGACTGCAAGGTTTATCACTTTCCTTTCCCTGCGATTCAGTATGTCTCTTATGATTATTCTTGTGTGTTCTAAGTCTCTTCTTGCTGCGAAGTCTGCGTTGTCTTTAAGATTTATGCTTGTCTTCTTTTCCATATAGCTGGAGACCTGGGCATAAAAATCATTGTCCAACTTTTCAAGCTCTCTTGATGCTCTTTCTTTTTTTTGAAGCTCTCTTAAGAATTTGAAGGTGAGTATGTTTGTCATGCTTTAGAAATTGATGGTGAATATTAATAAGTTTGATGTACCAGTATATCTATGGCTGTCTATGATGAGAAATTTAAATCTTCAGTCTATGATTTTTTTATACAGATAACTCCAGATGAATATACAGGATTGAGAAAAGATCTTGATGGGTTGAAAGATGTTGTTTATGGGTTGAGGCCTAAATCGTGATATCTTTTATAATCTCAAGCACTTCTTCTGGCACCAGGTCTTTTATATCTTTCTTCTTTCTTATCATGGATCTTATGTATGTGCCATTCCAGGTGTCTTTGTTGTGGAACTTGTATTCTGTGACTTTGCATATCGGTTTGAGGCATCTTTCTGTCCATAGGTTTCCTGAGAAGGCGATGCTGAAATCTGGTATGGTCTTTTGCAGGTTTTCTATCCACTGGCTGTCTGAGGGGCAGTCTGCAAGGCTGTGAATTGATATTTTTTTATTTTCTATG
>JAUVES010000107.1 GCA_030594675.1 Candidatus Nanohaloarchaea archaeon | reverse complement strand
AACAGTAATAAGAAATACATAACTCTTATTAATATACCCAATTTAATAAATCAGTTTTATAAAGGTTGTGGTCTGGCTATCTAAAAAAGAAAAAATTGAAAATAATCCAATCAAAAGTGTAACGAATGACCAGCATAAGATTTTTCCATCATAGTTCTCATTTCATTATATGCAGCTTTACGCATAATATCAGAACCAAGAATCAAACCAATTTTTAAATATTTTGAAGAATCCTCATCCAATAAACTAGATTCAATTAGACTTTCTACAAGCTTCAATAAATACTGTTGATTTGGACTAACATAAGTCTCAGAAATATATTTAAACGGATTGTCACCAGAAACAAGATCATCCGATTTTAAATCATCAAATGCTTCACGTCCCAAATCATAATATTCAGTTGTCCTATTATCAACAACACAATCAGACTTTTCTTCTTTTTTAATTCCCATAATTTTCAACCCCTCTTTTTAAGTTGTAACTACTTATTAATGGTCTTTTCTAGTTAATAAACTTTTTGCAACTCCAATCGTAACAAAAGTAACATTTATAAGTATCAAAAACAAAAAACAACAATGGAGCAGAAGATAATTAACGCCCTCAAAGAATTCGGACTTACAGGTTACGAGGCAAGAGTCTATTACAGCACCTGTATCGCAGAGACTGCAGGAGCAACGGAACTGTCAAAGCTGTCAGAAGTTCCAAGAGCAAGAATATACGACATATTGTCAACTCTCGCAAGGAAAGGCTGGATCAATATAGTATACGGAAAACCCACAAAATACAGGCCCACAGACTTCACAGCAATAAAGAAAAAGCTTGAAGATGAAGAAAAGCGGCTAAAAAAATCAAAGACAGAAATTCTTGAGGAAATCATATCATATTCAAATAAAGAGGACGAAGCAACATCCGAAGCGGCGCAGGATCTTATATTAAGTAAAGAAAAAGTCTTAAGAGCAATACAAAACTGGATTGCTGCATCAGAATCAGACATAATGATTATATATTTCTCAGACGCCTTACTCAAGGAACTATTATCATCTCTTGAATCCAAAAGCAAACAGGGTGTAAAGATAAACATAATCATGAGATTGGGGCAGGTTATGGCAAATCCAAGAAAGATGAGACGCCTGTTCAATATAAGAAGAGGTGATGAAAAGAACCCGAAACACGGATGCCTCATGGTAGACAAAAAATACTACCAGAACGTGTTTGAAAAAGAAGATGACATCAATTCAGTAGTCCTCCATTACAGCAAATGTGTACTGTGCATAAACGCATGGCTCAACAGGCTATGGGAAGAAAGTGAAAAAGTTTAGAAGCAGTATCACCTAGGCATTACTTCATCAAGAAGATAACTAAATTTTTTACTACCCCTTAAATCAAGATGGAAACTTAAATATATCAGAAAGATAAAAAATCAATCTATCTAGCACCGTGAGCTTCTTTCTCTCTTCTCTGCCTCTCGCTCACTGCCTTGCTTTTCATATCATTCTTATAAGCAAGAAGTATCTCATCAGCAAGACACTTAGCAGCAGGCTTACGATTCTTCACAGAACTTGAAAACGTACCCTGGCCAATATGCCTAAGCGCAAGATCAACCCTTCTCTGCGGCGATGTGACCACTCCCTCTCTTGAAGTCATGCCACCTTTCCTAAAAGTAGTGACCTCTTCAATAGGAGCAGAATTCTCAATAGCAGTCACAAAAATCTGCACAGGATTAGTCTTGGTCTCCTTTTCAATAATATCAAATGCATCAGTAACAAGTTTCAGAACAGTAAAACTCTTGCCCACATTGTTGCCTGAAGTAAACTTATGTTTCCGTCCTTTATGTCCACAGACAAAAAGCCTGTTAACAAGCCTTTCAACAATATTTAGCTTGGATTTATGAAACTGATTTTTTGCAAACCTACCCCCAGTCTTAGGCACAAGAACAGGAGTCAGATTAATATAACTGACAAGACCAGGATCTCCGACTTTAATATCAGCAGTTGACCATCTATCAAAAAGTTTTATATCATCCATAAATATTACCTTACTGTTGCCTCTTTGCCTTGCCTGAAAGCAGCGCTTCTAGAGAAAGATTATTGACTTTGCAGACTCTCCACTTAACGCATGGAATATCACCATAAGGACCACCCTGAGCACCGCCGATTCCTTCCACTGTAACTTCATCATGCTCTTTTATATGATTAATAGCGCCATTGCCCGGAACAAAAGCAGTAATCTGCTTACCATTCTTCACAAGCTGTATCCTCACGCATTTCCTCATGGCAGAGTTTGGCTGTTTTGCTTCCATCTGCCTCTTTTCAAGAACAATAGCTTTAGCCTGAGCACTGCCTTTAAGAGGGTCTTTCTTTTTCTTAAGACCTAAAGCTTTACGCTTATACTTAATATCCTGCCATCTGCATTTCTTCTTCTTTGACTTCAGGTTCCTTGCACTATATAATCCAGGCATTTAAACACCAACATAATTTAATTTTTCAAATCAACAATCTCAATCTTATTTATCTGAAATTGTCTTTTAAGGAATTCTTCCATAATCTTTATATTATTACCCTTTCGGCCAATAACAAAACGCTTGTCTTTCAAACTGACCCATACACGCAAAATTTTGCGTCCTTCATCTTCAATAACTTCAGTTCTCTTTGCTTTTCTCTGGAAAAGATTATCCGAAAATCTCTGTATATCCTTTGAATACAGATACACTTTAATCTTTTTCCCTACTTTTTCACTTATACGCTTAATATTTTCTCCGCCTTTACCTACAATATCATAGATATTTTTTGACTGCACAACAAAATAAAATGTATCATCATCCAAAATACTGTCAATAACTCTGCAATGAGACAGTTTCTCAAACTGTATCACACATCTTATAGCCTCAGTATCCAGCGATTTCATAACATCTCAACAATTATACAATAAAAAGGCAAAACCTACTCTTTCTTTGCAATCCCTAAAACAGCAATCATAAATGGTTTTTTGCAGATTTCACCAAGATCACTGCTATCATCTTCAAAATCAATCACAGGTATATCTGAAAGTTTTGCTTCATGAGAAACATTTTCTTTCACGATAGCGGGACAGTTAGAGGAAAATATAATGTTATCCAGATTGCCTGCACCAGCCCGTGACATAACGCTCTTCATCCCAATTACAAGCCTGCCATCAGCTTCTGCTTTCTTAATAAGTGTTCCAATATCCATAAATATCACCATCAACTCTTGCTCTTTGCTCCTTTTGCATCTGAAGATGCCTGTGTTTTCATAGCAATATCAACAAGCCCGGTACCAACCTTTGCAGTCTTGCCAATCATCACATTTTCAACAATGCCATCAAGCTTATCAACAAAACCATAAACTGCAGCTTCAGTCAGATGCTTTATAGTCTCTTCAAAATTAGCTCTTGCAAGCACTGAAGATTTTGAGCCGCTAAGGCCATATCTTCCGATTGCCTGTATCGCACCGGATTGTGTCATAGTATCTGCAACAAGCATAAGATGCCTCACATCAGTATCAACACCCTGTGCACGAAGCGTCTCTGTAATCTCAGACACGATAGTATTTCTTGCAGCTTCTATACCTAAAACGTCTGCAATCTCAAAAATATTGTTAGAGATAATACGCGAAATATCAACACCTTCAATCTTACATACTTTAGATATATTTGAACCTAATGTATAAAGCACAAAATCATCACCTGTCTTTTCAACAATACAGTGTGTTATGCCCTTGATACCTTTCACATG
>JAUVES010000065.1 GCA_030594675.1 Candidatus Nanohaloarchaea archaeon | reverse complement strand
TGTCTCTATGCCTGCCATCGCGCCGAAGATGAAGAGCGTGTTGAAGAGGTTTGACCCTATTATGTTTCCTACTGCAAGGCCCTGATGCTTCTTCCTCATCGATATCAGCGATGCGGCAAGCTCCGGCAGGCTTGTGCCGACCGCTATGAATAAAAAGCCGAATGCGGTCGCAGATATCCCGAACATGCTAATCAGCTCAATGCCTGATGTGATAAAATAGTTTGCGCCGGCTATCAGCAATGTGAGGCCTATGGCAAGCATGCCCAGATTGG
Organism: Candidatus Nanohaloarchaea archaeon; assembly: GCA_030594675.1. Lineage (GTDB taxonomy): Archaea > EX4484-52 > EX4484-52 > EX4484-52 > GLR71 > GLR71. The sequence continues at coordinate 4,667 of JAUVES010000065.1, read as the reverse complement.
TGAAATCTATCTTAGTACGGTGCGATGATTTCTCCAGCTTATGCGTCTTGACAGAATAGATAGTGTAAGATATGTAAAGCAATATGAAAAGCATTCCTTCCACAAAAGTCAGGCGGTAGTCTATGAAGACAACAAGCATTGCCAGGACTGAAAAGACAAAGAAGTATAAGTCGCTCTTCCTGACATCGCACTTTATCTTCTTTGAGAATATGATGGCTGTCAGGCCGAGGACAAGGCCGATGTTTGCAATATTAGAGCCCATTATGTTTGATACTGCCATCTCCGGCGTGTTGTATATGACTGCGGTTATGGACGATGCCAGCTCAGGAAGGCTTGTGCCGAATGCTACAATTGTCAGGCCAATCAGAAATTCTGAGACACCGTATTGCTTTGCTATCCTGATTGCGCTCTCTGTCGTGATGTCTGCACCTTTGACGACAGCTAAAAGAGATATTATGAAGATGATTATATAGAGCATGGCATGTATTTAGTGAAAAGATATTTATATGATAGATAAGAATAATCTGTATGGGTTTCATAAAAAAGCTTTTAGGTCTTGAGAAAAAATATGTCTGTGATGAATGCGGAAAGAGTTTCACAAGCAGGAGGGCGTATATGCTCCATAAGGGAAATCATAAGACTGGAAGCGTCAACATGGGAGATAAGATTCCTAAAAATAATTCCAGTGAATGATGTCTTTGAGATCTCTCTTTTTTACTCTGGATGCGTTATTCTCGGGATAGCCTAAAGGTATGAGCGATACAATATGGATGTCTTTGGGGATTTCTGTTGTCTGATAATTCCTTACGCTTCTTCTGCATTTTATTGTTTCGTTCATCGAGGATACTTTGTTTTATTATATTGTACATATTGAAATATCTTCTTTATAGATACAGAAATCAATTGTTTCATTAAATTTCTTATGTGCTTCATCGCAATTTCTGCATGTAATTTCGAAAGTTAAAGGAACTATACCAATAGGTAAATCATCATCAGTACAATCAATATCATCAGCATCACAATTTCTTTTTTTAATAAAGAGTGCAATACTATCTGTTTTACTACCACTTATGGTTTCTATTTGTATCATGTTACTTTGTAAATATATTGGAGATTTTAACTCGATTGTCATTTTTTGCGTCTCAACAGAACCAGTATTTTGAATATATAATCTTATTTTTTCACCATCTGATGTGTTTCTGATTAAATTAAGTGTATAAAGATTTTTCATATTATCATCAGGAGATATAGTTAATACTGGTTTATTTGGTGTAAGTGAATCTATTTGAAATTGTAATGAGTTATATGAGATCCATATTGCCCCTAATGAAATAAGTATTGTTATGATAAATGGTATCACTTGCTTTCTATCAAACCAAGAATCTTTATTTAAATACTCTTCTCCTTTGGGAGTAATTGATACTTTTTCATGAAGAGTTACATATTTATCCTCTAATAAAGAGGAAACAAGATCCATTCTATCGTTTTTGTCACAAAAACTTTCAAATTCATCATATGTTCTCATATTTTTCTTTCCTTTTTTGATAAATTTTAATACAGCTTTTATATTCATATTTTTATATATATACAAAGTTTTAAATAAGTTTTGGTGTTTTTGTCTCGTCTGATATCGAATTAGTCTATTGACTAACTATTGATTAATAGATTATTTTGATAATATTAATAAATTTTGGATGTATCATTTTTTCAAGACCTAACGACACAAAAAGAAAAATTTAATTACAATTATTTACGCAAATAAACTAAATATTCTGTTTAATATACAGATGTTTCTTCAGTAATCCTAAGTGATATCCAAAAAAAGGATATTAATACAAAGAAAAAAGATATTTGATAAAATGGAGATTCAAAATTAAAGGATTGCATAAAATTTAACAAATCAAAAACAATTACAGAAAGAACAACACAAGGCACTAAAAGATTAAAATGTTTTACGGTTAAATATTCATCTTTTTCTACTTTTAAATGTGTCCTAATCTTTAAGGGATTAATGATTTTAAAAATAATAAACGTTGTAGGCATACATATTTTTTTAATTAAAAAACTTGATATAAACACAAATAAAATGAGAATAAGTAAAGTTCTAAAAAAAATATTAGAGATTATAAAAATATCATCGATAAATGGAATAACAATAGAATCAAGAATAAACTTAGCTATAACTGCTAGTAATACACTAGCTACACCAAAAGAGATTTCATGTGATTTTGGATGTTCGTTAAAACTCATAATAAATTTTAAAACAGAATCCTTAAATTATTTTTGCTAAATATTAAAAAAAGTTCTAAGGAAGATTTTCACCAGAGGATCCCTTGTTGCGCATATTAAGTTCGATAACTGGCTTCAGAAAACCTGGGTATCTGTGTGTTCTGATAATTCCTTACGCTTCTTCGGCATTTTATTGTCTTTATTGTCTCGTTCATGGGGACACCTTACTGTATTTTTGGGAATTTAAGGATTTAAATGTAGGGTGTTTTTGGGAATGTTTAATTGTTATATTTTTTAATATCACTTGATGATAAAAATATCAGTAGATTTATAAATATCTGATCTTATTATTGTATCATGCCAGAACAAGAAGTTTCAGTCATGAAAAGGACATTATCCCCGTTTATGGAAGTCATTCCGCAGAATGATTCTTGGAAATATAAGGATGCAATCTGCGGCAATGTATCTTTAGATCTGGAAGGTATAATATTCTTAGAAGACAGCGATAAAAAATATCTAAACCTGCCATACCTGGAGCTTATTGCTTTTGGTAATCTGGGTACGATAAATGAATTAGAACGAAACAAATTAAGAACTGATATTGAAAGTTTATGTGATATGTCAGGTCTTGATTTTAACAGCCTGTACTATTCTGATATGAACCAAAAAATAATTGAAGGAAACATATTGCGCTCAGGAGACCTGTACCTGGCAGAGGGTTCTTTTGGTGGACTAAGTCCACATCTTATTTTTATGGTCCCTGAAAACTCTAAAGTCAGACAGGAAAATAGACGGCTCTATATTGATGATTCAATAACAGATATTGAATCACATTTCAGACGTATAAAAAATAAATATTTAGACAATATTGTGGAGATATTTGAGACTGATCAAAAAAACAATTTTTTCACATTAGGTAATGATTTTGAAAGAGTAGAATATATGGGTTTTGACGATTTCACACATGTCACTCTAAGCAACTTGGAATATGACCGAAAAATGGGATATGATGATATGACTATGCTTGAATTTGAAAAGATAGGCCATGTTAAAGATATACCAATGTCTTCGTTGAACAATTATCATCCGCCGATTTCTGTAGACGGATGCTCTTATGCACTAGGTTCTGCTGCACCTCCGAGGATAATGTTTGCGAGACCCTGGAAAATAAGATAATTACTCTTTTTTGTTGTTTTGTTAGAGTGATAAATTTTTAAAGTTACATAACAATAATTATATTGTTCTTAATGTGATAATCATGGCAGAATCACCTATAATAACATTTTATTCGCCAAGAGCAGGTGCGGGCAACACAGTGACTATGGCACATGTTGCATCAATCCTGGCCAGAGATGGGCTTGATGTCCTTGCAGTTGATATGAATTTGAAAGCTCCTGCACTGCATGAATATTTCGGGATTCCGCAAGAGGATGTTGACTGCGGATTTTTTGATATGATATTGGACTATAAAGAATTATTTAAAAATACTGACGAAGAGTTTCCAGAACATGCCATCAGCATTGATAAATACATAAAAGAAGTGCCTTTATATTTGGATAACGGCTCTTTGTCTATAATACCTGCACATAAATTTTCTTTCAAAGACGAGATAGATAATATTGACAATTACAATAAGATCATTGAAACTTTTGACTGGGATATCTTTCGCTGCTATTGGAAAAGCTATGAATTTATGGAATATTTAAAAGAGCAGTTCAAAGCAGTGGCGGATGTAATCCTTATTGATGGCGGATCAAATTTTGTTGAACCAAGTGCAATTGCAGTGTTGCAGCTTGCAGATGATATATCGATTCAGTTTGCGTATAATAATATTAATCTTAAAGACCTTAAAACTGTGATAAGATATATTGCAAAAAAGAAACAGTCATCAGAAATGTGGCTGCATCCGTCATATATAAATACGGATGATGTAGACCATATGAACAAATGGGAAAAAAGAACTGTCGGCGCACTGAAAAGATATATTCCTTTTTTGGATGAAAATATATTAAGAGTCAATGCAATACCTTATGATGTCCAGTTCACTGCAGGCAATCATTCAGCAATAGAAGTTCTGCCTGAAAATATAATAGCACCATATTCAAGGATTGCAAAAGATATTGCTGGTAAGATTTAATTCTCTTAAGAAATGTCAAGAGCCCCAGGGGAGAATTTCATCCGCAAATATAAAATATCTCCTATTGAACTTCTGTCAGTTGATAATATCATTGAGCTCTTTCTTTCTTACTGTAGGTATATAATTTTCAGGTAGCCTAAAGGTATTAGCAATACCACAGTATCTTAATCACAATCCATCATCATTGAGATATGACCACCATAGGTCTGATACAAGTCCTCAAAAAAAAGCAAATCTGATATTTCATTATCAGACAGTTTCCAATTCATCTCTTGATAGAAATGTTCGATATATTTAATCT
>JAUVES010000036.1 GCA_030594675.1 Candidatus Nanohaloarchaea archaeon | reverse complement strand
AAGGGTGAGTTTAGATTTTTGATTAATCTTTCTATTTAGCAGCTTTTTCTAGCTCTTTCTAAACGAGCTTCGTAGGGGCTTTTTTGATGTACTATGCTTCTTAGCCATTCACACATAATTTTTTCTGCAGTATCAATATCTATAAGATACTGTTTTATTTCATCTTCTGTCAGTGCTATATTTTGTTCAAGTATCATATCTTTATCAATTTTTTCGTTTTCATCTATTTTTTTGATGATTGTTTCAAATGTTTCATATTCTTCAAAGGTGATATCTTCAAGATTAGCATATTGTTTTCAAGTATTGGCATTATATGCTTCGTTTTCATTTTTAAGTTGCTCTAGAAGAGGAAACATTTCTATTTTTTCTGGAAGATTGTTTGGTTCTTTTTCATTATATTTATTTAGCCTGGCTCTAGCACCAAAAATACCCCTATGCAATTCATCGGTAAAATGGTCCATCTTAATTAAATTTTGGTGATATTTTGTTGTATCCATAATCTCTATTGTTTCCTAAATATTATAAGGTTTTTAGGCAAATGAATGCAGAATCAGGATTTATTCCTCTCAATCGCAGCCTCTACAAGTCCGAGAAATAGAGGATGAGGTGTTAATGGTTTTGATTTCAATTCAGGATGCGCCTGGGTAGCTATGAAAAAGGGGTGATTTGGCTGTTCTAGGAATTCCATAAGGTTATTGTCTGGTGATGTGCCTGAGAAGATGAGGCCTTCCCGTTCTAGCAGAGGTATGTATTTGTTGTTGACTTCGTACCTGTGCCTGTGCCTTTCTGATACTTCTGTTGTGCCGTAAAGCTTTTCTACTATTGTGCCTTTCTTTAATATTGCAGGCCATGCGCCAAGACGCATTGTTGCACCTTTTGTGTCTATTTTTTTCTGCTCTTCCATTATATCGATTATAGGGTGTTTTGTGTTCTTATCTACTTCTGTTGTGGCTGCACCATCCAGTTTGCATACATTTCTTGCATATTCTATACATGCGAGCTGGAAGCCGAGGCATAGGCCGAGAAATGGTATTTTGTTTTCACGTGCATGCCTTATGCATTCTATTTTTCCTTCTGTCCCTCTAGATCCGAAACCACCCGGGACTATTAGTCCGTCTATGTCTTTCAAGGCAGTTTTTACATCTATCTTGTTCTCTTCTATGTCTGTAGTCTCTATGAACTTTACATCTACCTCTGTCTTGAATCTTGAGCGGGCGTGATTGAGCGCTTCATTTATAGATACATAAGAATCATGGAGCTCTGTGTATTTTCCTGTCATTGCAATTGTTATTTTCTTGTCTGTATTTTTGAGGTTGTTTACGAAAGATTTCCATTCTTCAAGGTCGCTTCCGTTATGTTTCATGTTGAGGGCTTTCAGTATCTTTTCTGCAATTTTCTGCTCTTTGAGTATTATGGGCACTTCGTATATGTTTGCATCATGGTCTGATATTACATCATCCTCTTTTACGTTGCAGAATAAGGCGAGCTTTCTTTTTGTCCTGTCTTCAAGCGGTCTTTTGCATCTGCAGACGATGAGATTTGGCCGGATGCCGATTTCACCGAGAGCTCGTACGGAATGCTGGGCAGGCTTTGTCTTTTGTTCACCTACTGCATCAAGGGTTGGGATAAGTACAAGATGAATTATGCAGACATCTTCTCTTGTTGAGAGTTCGCGTGCCGCTTCAAGGAATGGTATGCTTTCTATATCTCCTACTGTGCCACCCACCTCTATTATGACAAAGTCTTTGTCTTTTCCAAGTGATTTGATCCAGTCCTGGACTCCGCAGGTTATATGCGGAATTATCTGGACAGTCTTTCCAAGATAGTCGCCCCTGCGTTCCTTGTCAATTACATGCTTGTATATTTTTCCTGTCGTCAGGTTGTTTTTTCTTGAAAGGCTCAGATTTAGAAACCGTTCATAGTTTCCAAGATCCATGTCTACTTCTCCGCCATCGTCAAGGACGAAGACTTCACCATGCTCTATCGGGTTCATTGTTCCTGCGTCTATGTTGAGGTACGGGTCTATCTTTAATGGCTCTACTGTATATCCTTGTGTCTGGAGAAGTTTTCCTACAGAAACTGTCAGGATGCCTTTTCCAAGCCCTGACATGACTCCACCGGTCACGAAAATGTATTTTGTTTTCTTTTCCATCAGAAACACTTGAGATAATGTAACAATACTATAAAATAATCTGATATATTTATAAATTTAACTGACATCAGATGGTCGCCCTTTATCGAAAAGTAGAGAAGTATGTCTTTTTTGCGCGGCCCAATCTTGACTTATTCTAGTTTTGTCTATTGTATTTATATGGATTTATATTGTTTGGTGTGGGTATTTTGTGTATATTTTTTGCGGCTCATAAGCTACTCCGGAAATCACTGGCTTGCGCCTCATTCAGGGCGTTATAATCATTGCCGCAGTTATTATTGTCTGTGAGTGTTTTTATATTCTTATTTGTGGTTATTCCACTTCTTTTCCTTTTTTGTCCAATGGTGTCAGTTCAAAGTCGAAGGGGTCGGCTGTTGGCATCTCAAGGACTATTGCTGCTTTGTATCCCTTTTTTGCTGCTTCTTTTGCGTTCTTTATGCTTGTCTCTATCCTGTTGCGTCTTTTTGTGTAGGTGTTTTTGGGTAAGAGGTGAGACATGGTGCCTAATTCTTCGTTGATAATTCCTTTTTTTATCAGCCCTTCTTTTGTGACAATCTCCCATGGCTCCTTAATGTTTTTAGCTCTTCTCTTTAATCTGTTCCAGTACTGGAAATTGTATTTTGTTGATGCGGTGCAGAAATGGACTGATATGTTCTTTGTGTTCTCTTTTGCGAACCTTAGTAGTTCTAGGCTAAGCTCTTTGCTTCCTTTAACTGCGTAATCATCATCATCCCTTATCTGGAAGCCTCTTTTTTCCATCTCTTTGCAGTTGGTGTCTGAGAATTCAAGCTCGTTTAAGTTTATGTAGTCTATGATGCTGTCTGCGTCTTTGATGAGTCTTTTAATCTTTTTCTCTTCTCCGGGAATTACAGGAATCTCTATTGCTGTGCGTAATTCTGGTTTTGATTTGATAGGGAGTTTCTCTATGTTAAATATATGGAATCTTAGTGCGTCAAGTCCTGATTCTTCTATATTCTCCATATCTTTTTCTGTCAGGTCAGTTCTTTTCGTGTATGCATGGATATGGAAATCTTTGCCGAATTCGTCCTTTAGCATTTTTACATAGCGGTAGAACCGTTTTATATCTCTTAAGGGCTCTCCCCCAGTTATGCCTACACCTTTTGAGCTGCATTTTCTTATTTCATCTATTATGTCGCTGTCTTTTTCAACTTTCCTTTCATTTATCCAGATATCGCCTTTTCCTTTTCTCTGTTCTGATAGAGGACAGTAGAAGCAGGCTTTATTGCAGAGGCCAGTTAAGAAAAGCACGGATTTTTGCCCTTTTATGCACTGGAGGCATCCATCAGGTAGTGTGCCTATGTACCTTGATTCTGCTTTTGTGTCTTTTATCTGTCTCATACTTATCAGTTCTCTCTTGTTTATTTATATACAAAGATATAGAAATGTATTTAAATGTTAGTGACTATAATAAGAAATAGTGATAATAATGTCATGTCTGCAAAATCAATTTTATACACAGAAACACTTCTTTACAGGCATGATTATCAAGCCATCCCCGCTTTTCACATCTTGTTGGAATGTGAGAAGTTGGTAAGGGATGATTCTAAGACACTTTTTTTAGAGGACCTGTATATTTCTGCCGATTCTGATACGCAATAGTTTTTGCGTTTTTCCTGCCTGATCCAGGGTAAGGGAGCAGATTATTTCTGCCATTATTTTTTTGTTTGGGGGATTTTTTAATCCCCCATCTAATCCACTAAAGGGGTGATATATATTAAGATGAAAGTTGTATGCACAAACTGTGCGAAGGAAGTTAATTGGATATGGGGCAACCAGATTGCCAGATGTGAGTCATGCAATACTATTTTAGATATACATGATGTAAAGATATCAAGAAGCTCATATGAGACTTTTTTGCCAGCAGCTTAGCTGGCTCTTTTTATCTTTTATTTTGTAATATATAGATTTGATGCTATATATCGTGAAGTATAGATTGTATTAGTGAGATATTTTATAAATTAGAAAGCAGTTAACCATAATAAATATCATCATGGTCTTTTTCTTTTTTTACTTTCATCTTTTTTGATGAGTGTTCTGCAATCTTTAGCCGATCTCTTGGCTTTTTGTTTTTTTCAAGAAGAAGTTTTAATCTTATCTTGTGTTCTGGATTAGGTATATGGTATTTTGTTCCTGTCTTCTTTCTGCGCTTTATCTCTATGTCGCAGAGTGTGAGCCATCTTTTGTAGGATGTGAGGAATTCTATATGAAAATTATGGCAGCCGCAATGTTTCTGTATGTATGTGATGAAGCCTGCGGTGTCTGCAAGATAGATGGGTAATTTTATTGTTTTTTTGAAGGCTGGTGTTTTGCTTTCTTTTATGTATTGAAATATTCTTAGCTCTGTCTTCTTTTCCATAACCAATCAAAGATATATATTGCATCGTAACCATTTATTTATGTAAGGGTTGATATTGGTGGGTTCAGCAAAGAAAATTATAGGGCTTACAGAAGTCGTGAATGTATGCGGTGCTAGAAAATGCGCACGAGTGGCAGCAATCTGTGATACTGGAGCATCAAGGACATCTATTGATGAATCTCTTGCAAAAACTCTTGACCTTGGAAAGCCTATCAGGATGACTGAAGTTATGAACCCATCTATAGACAGGAGATTTAAAAGACCAGTCGTAAAGGTTTGCCTGGAACTTTCAGGGATGCAATTTGATGTTGCGGCAAGCATACAGAACAGGCAACATATGACACATAAGATAATTGTGGGAAGGGATATCCTTCATGGCAATTTTATTGTAGATGTATCTAAGACACATAATAGCAATACACTTAATAGCATATGTGATAAGGGTGTACTTTCTGTTGAGATATATAATAAATGATGGTGATTATTCTGCTGATGGATGAGCACGCCTCAAAAAAGATGCTTTTACAGTATGGTATTCACATTACAAAAGAGCTTGTTGCCAGCGATAAACATGAGGCTGTTGCGTTTGCAGGAAAGATAGGGTATCCTGTTGCCATGAAAGTGCTTTCTTGTGATATTGTGCATAAGACAGATGTCGGGGGAGTTCTGCTTGGCATAGCAAACCCTGAAGAGGCAGCGGATGCATATGATAAAATAATTAAGACTGTGTCAGAATACAAGCCGCATGCAAAAATCAAAGGCATCATAATTGAAGAGATGATCAATGGGCATGAACTTATTGTCGGCTCAAAGAAAGATATCCAGTTCGGTCCTATCATTATGCTTGGCCTTGGGGGAATATTTGTTGAAGTGCTTAAAGATGTATCTTTTCGTGTCATTCCCATAACGGAGAAAGATGCAGGTGAGATGATTCATGAGCTTAAGTCTTTTAAGGTGCTTATGGGTGCGCGTGGAGAGCATAAGGCAAATCTTTCAAAGATTAAGGCTGCGCTTGTCAGTGTTTCAAAGCTTGTGATGGATCATCCGGAGATTGAAGAGCTAGATATAAATCCTTTGATTGTTGATGAAAGGCGTGCAATTGCGGCTGATGCGAGGATTATTGTTTCTTGAGAATGTTTAAATAAATCAATATACTATTTATATTATGGAAAATACGCAAGATACGATTAAAAAGTTCAACGATGCGCGGGATTGGAGCACTCCAGGGTCTATCAAGGATCTGCTTTTGAATATGAATGAAGAGATCGGTGAATTCTGGAACATAATAAAATGGGTTGATGTTCCGACACAGCAAAGGCTGATTGCTGAGAATCATGGTGAGGTGAAGAATTTCATCGGCGATATGATGTATCTCATAATGAAGGTTTCCTATCTTTGCAATGTGAATTCCAAAGAAGCGATTGATGAGGTCATGGATGAGTATGAGCAGAGGTTTCCGGTTGAGATGACAAAAGGCAATCATGGGAACAAACTTGCTGGTGGGATTGATCTTAAGAAGGAATGATCTTCTTATGTTTGAAAAAGATAAAGAAGCTGCTTTGTCTAAGCTTTTAGAGGCCAGGGAGAAAGGGTTGGTGGATGTTTTAGTTTCTGATCTTGTTGATATTATCAATAAATCTGATTCATATTATACTACCAGCAGCTGTTCTGGAAGGATTGTTGTTGCGCAGGCTGATGTTCTGAATAAGAAGTCTTCTTTTTCCTTTCTTGGGAAATGGCATGATCCTGTGGATGTTGGTGATGTTTTGAGAGCTGTTGCAAAGTATAGTGATGGTGTGTTGTGGTTTAAGTTTGAGCCTATGATATTGCATGTATGCTGCAGGGAGATTGATTCTGCATCTTCTTTTCTTGATATTGTGTATCGCTCGGGGTTTAAGAGAAGTGGAGTATATCAGATTAAAGGTAAGATAATGATTGAGGTTCATGGGACTTCGGGGTTTTCTGTTCCTATTGGATTTGATAGCAAGGTCATGGTTTCTGATGAATATCTTGAGTTTGTTGTTGGGTTGGCTAATGGTCGGCTTGTGAGGAATCATGAAGTATTGAGGAAGTTGGAGAAGGTTTTTGAATCAATTTAAATTTTTTACTGAATATTGATTAAATATGGGATCTAAA
>JAUVES010000057.1 GCA_030594675.1 Candidatus Nanohaloarchaea archaeon | reverse complement strand
CTTTTTTGTATTTGAAAATCCCGGCCAGGGCGTTGCAAGGTAATTAAAAGCAAGATAAAAGGTATTGAATTATGTGCATTTTCAAAAAAATAAATTTCTGAGTGGCCTGTTTGTCAGGTAGCCAGAGGTATACTTTTTTTGATTTATGTGGGCTCGTAGCTCAGTCTGGTTAGAGCACCGGACTCTTAATCCGGGTGTCGAGGGTTCAAATTCAAGGGAACTCCCTTGAGGCGTGCATGACATTCATCCTTTCAGGATGAAGTCATTGTTCATTATCAAATTTAATGTGCGCAACAGGATTTCCTTTGATGAAAGTCCCTTCGGGCTCATAATTTGATACTTGTTGGTTATGTTTGTAAATTCAGAGGCGATATACTTGAATGATGAAGATATGATAAATCATGTGCTTGTTCCAAAGCATGAAATTCTTGATAGTAAGGCTGTTAAAGAAGTTCTTGATAAGTATAATATTTCTGTTGATGATCTTCCAAGAATTTTGAAGGATGATCCGGCTATCAAAGTGTTTGGTGTGAAAGCGGGTAATGTGGTCAAGATTTCACGTAAGTCTGCCACTTCCGGTGTTTCTGTATATTATAGGGTTGTAGTTTAGGTGGTATATGATGATTGATTCGTTTTTAAGATATTATAGAGATAATGACTGCTTCATTTCTCATCAGATTGATTCTTTCAATAATTTTATAGAGAATCGTCTTCAGCAGATAATTGATGATATCGGTGAGGTTAAGATTGACCTACCTACACAGGAAAATCTTACTATACGCTTTGGAAAAGTCATGATTGGCCCTCCTGAAATAAAAGAGAATGACGGGTCTACAAAAGTATTGGAACCGAAGGAGGCAAGACTTAGGAAACTTACTTATTCTTCTACACTTTATATTGAAATGACGCCTGTCTTTGAGGATGTTGAACATGAGACAACTTTTATCAATATCGGAAACTTTCCTGTAATGGTCAAGTCTAATTTATGCCCGCTTTCTGGCCTATCAAAAGATGAGCTTATTGATGCAGGGGAAGATTCTTATGATATGGGCGGTTATTTTATAATAAACGGTGTTGAAAGAGTGCTTATACTTTTTGAAGATATTGCACCGAACCGGCTCATATTCCAGAAGAAAAAGGAAGAGATCAATGCGAGAATTGATTCTAAAGTGCGCGGTTATACGCAGAGACATGTTTTTGAAAGAAAAGAGGATGGCACTATTGTGGCAAGGTTTGCAAATGTAACTGCAACACCAATACCTGTTGTTGCACTTATGAAAGCGCTTGGCCTTGAGACAGATAAAGAAATTATTGATGTGATGTTTAAAGGCAAAGACCCATCTGAGAATGTTCTTCTTAATTTTTATATGACTGAACTTTCAGGAAAAGATGATGCTATAGAGGCAATAGGTAAAATTATGAAAATCATGAAGAAAGATCAGGTTGTTGAGAGAGTAGAGCACCTGCTTGATAATTATTTTCTTCCACATCTTGGTCAGGATGCTTCAAGTAGGACAATTAAGGCAAGGTATCTTGCAAATGTTATGGCTAAGATGGAGCTTTTGTATGATGGCAAAATAATTGATGATATTGATCATTATGCTAATAAGAGACTGAGACTTGCAGGAGATCTTCTTGAATCTGTTGTAAGGTCTACAATTCTTGGAAGATGGGGTCTTGTTGCAAGGTTGCAGTATAATTATCAGAAGATGATTAAAAGAGGGCGAAGGCTTCCAAATCTGCAGAGTATTGTCATAAGTGGTGTTTTGACAAAACAGATTATGAGAGCGATGGCTGTCGGTGATTTTGCAAATCAGACAGGTGTCAGCCAGAGGCTTGAGAGAAGTAATTATGTAAGATCTCTTGGTCATCTGAGAGGTGTCGTCTCGCCGCTGTCATCTACACAGGAACATTATGAAGCGAGGGAATTGCATGCAACTCACTGGGGCAGGCTATGTGCTGTAAGGACTCCTGAAGGCCAGAATATTGGCCTTCGTAAGTTTCTTGCTCTTGGTGCACAGGTAACGACCTCTGATGAGGATCATAGTAAAAAAGTAATGTCTGCTTTGAGCAGTCTGGGTGTTAAAAATGAGTGAGGTTTATGTAAATGGTTGTTTTGCTGGTGTGCATGACAAACCAAAAGAACTTGTCAAGTCACTTATAGATAAGAGGAGAAAGAGCCAGCTTCCTGATACACTTAATGTAGCATATCATGAAGATAAGGATGAGGTTCAGATAAATCTTGATTCTGGCCGTGTCAGGCGTCCGCTTGTTGTTATAGAAGACGGAAAACCGCTTCTTACTGATGAGATGGCTGAGAAGCTCAAAAGTGATGAGATGTCCTGGGATAATGTCCTGAAGAAGAATATTGTAGAGTATCTTGATGCTGAAGAAGAGGAAAATGCATATGTTGCAGTTTCAAGAGAAGAGGTCACTTCTGAGCATACTCATATGGAACTTGATCCGTCTCTTATTCTTGGTGTTGCTGCGTCAATTTTAGTATTTCCTGAGAAAAACCGTGGTGATCGTCTGAATTATGGGTCCCGTATGGCTGTCCAGTCTATTGGTATTCCTTTGCAGAACTTTCTTTTAAGAGATGACACTACTTATAATGTGCTTGTATATCCACAGGTGCCTATTGTGAAGACAGATAGCATGGATGCTGTTGGCCTTGAATCACATCCATCAGGCCATAATCTTGTGATTGCAGTCTCTACATTTTATGGGTATAATGTGGAAGATGCGCTGATACTGAATAAGGCGTCGCTTGAAAGAGGTCTTGGGCGTTCTATCGCTTACAGGTCTTTTGTAAGTGAATTCAGGAGATACTGGGGTGGTCAGGAAGATGTTTTATGCATACCTGAACCTAGTGTTAAAGGGTACAGGAGCGAGGAAGATTATAATATGCTTGATGAAGATGGTGTCATAGAAGTTGAGGCAAATGTTGAAGATCATGGTGTTCTTGTCGGCAAGATATCTCCTCTAAGATTTCTTGGCGTGTCTAAGGAAATCAAGCTAGGCCTTCAGAATTTCCGTGATAATTCACTTACTGTATCAAGTGGGAATGCAGGCATTATCGAGAAAATCATACTTACTTCTGATGCAGAAGGAAACAAGATAACTTCTGTTGTTGTCCGTGATACAAAAGTGCCTGAAGTGGGGGATAAGATGGCTACAAGGCATGGCCAGAAAGGTGTTGTTGGTCTTGTGGTTCCTGAGGAAGATATGCCGTTCACTGCAGATGGAATTGTTCCTGATTTGATTGTAAATCCTCATGCTATGCCTTCACGTATGACAGTTGGTCAGCTTCTTGAGATTGTTGCAGGTAAAGTTGGTGCTCTTGCAGCCAAAAGAGTTAATGGTTCTGTCTTTAAGGGTGATGAAGAAAAGATAAGGACTGCTCTTAAGTATTTTGGTTTCCGGGATGATGGAAAGGAAACTCTTTATAATGGCATTACTGGAGAAAAGATGCAGGTTCAGATACTTACAGGCATAACATATTATTACAGGCTGTATCATCTTGTCTCTAAGAAGATACATGCAAGGTCAAAAGGTCCTGTAGCCCTTATGACTAAGCAGCCGACAGAAGGCCGTTCTAAAGAAGGTGGCCTTCGGCTTGGTGAGATGGAAAAGGACTGCTTTATTGCTCATGGTGCCCCTATTACACTTAAGGAAAGGTTTGGCTCTGACAAGGTTTCAATTCCAGTGTGTAAGGATTGCGGTGTCATTGCAATAGAGGACCATATCAAGAACAAGACATATTGTCCGCTCTGCAAGAATGAGTCTATTGTTAATGTGGAGATGGCGTATGCTTTCAAGCTTATGCTTGATGAGCTTAGAAGTCTTTTGATATATCCTAAGATAATTCCGGAGAAATCGTAAGAAAAAGGTGTGTATTTATGGTAATGATTGATAAGATTGATTTTAAATTGCTTTCACCAAAGATGATACAGAAGATGTCTGCTATTCTTATAACTACATCTGATGTGTATGATGCGGATGCGTATCCTGTTGATGGTGGTGTAATGGATACACGTCTTGGTGTTATTGATCCAGGTATAAGATGCAAGACATGCGGCGGCAGATCTGGTGAGTGCCAGGGTCATTTTGGCCATATTGAGCTTGCAAAGCCGGTCTATAATATTATATATATTAAGCATGTGAAAGATATTCTTACATCTACCTGTTCTGAATGCGGCGGGCTGCTTGTGGACAAGGAGAAGCTTAAAACTGAAGGTTCATTAAGCAAGCTTGCAATTCCCAAGAAGTGTCCTGTCTGCGGTGAAGCTGTTGAGAAAATAAAGTTTGAGAGGCCTATGTCTTTCAAAAAAGGTGCTCATGTCATAACACCTGAAGAGGCGAGAGAGCATTTTGAAAAAATATCTGATAATGATCTGGATGTTCTTGGTGTCAAGGGTGGCAGGCCAGAGTGGATGATACTTACAATTCTTCCTGTGCCTTCTATTACAACCAGACCATCTATAACACTTACAAGTGGTGAGCGCAGTGAAGATGACCTTACGCATAAGCTTGTTGATATTGTAAGGATTAATCAGAGGCTTCTTAATAATCTTGAGATAGGTGCTCCAGAATTTATTCTTGATGATTTATGGGAACTTCTGCAGTATCATGTATCTACTTATTTTAATAATGAACTGAGCGGTGTTCCTCCTGCAAGGCATAGGTCAGGAAGACAGCTTAAGACACTATCGCAGAGGCTTAAGTCTAAGGATGGCAGATTCAGGCATAATCTTACAGGAAAGAGAGTTAATTTTTCTGCAAGGACTGTTATATCTCCAGATCCTATGATTGGCATTAATGAAGTGGGCATACCTGAGCATATAGCAAAGGAACTGACAATTCCTATAAGGGCAACAAAGGATAATCTTGACTATCTTAAGGAATGTATTATGAGAGGTTCTGATAATAAAGATGGTGCAAATTATGTCATAAGGTCTGATGGGCTTAAGAAGAAGATAATTAATACGAATAGGGAATATATCATGAATGAATTCTCAGAGGGATATATTGTGGAGAAGCATATAAGCGATGGAGATATTGTACTTTTCAACAGGCAGCCTTCACTTCATAAGATGTCTCTTATGGCGCATAAGGTCAAAGTTCTTCCATATAAAACATTCCGCCTTAATCTTACTGTATGTACACCTTATAATGCGGACTTTGATGGTGATGAGATGAATGTGCATGTTCCGCAGACTGCGGAAGCGCGTGCAGAAGCAGAACAGTTGATGCTTGTCCAGCA
>JAUVES010000037.1 GCA_030594675.1 Candidatus Nanohaloarchaea archaeon | reverse complement strand
ATAATATGATTAATCAAATTCTCATTATCAATCCCGGACTACTTTCGTTACACTTTATGTATGCGCATGCTTCAATTAAAATGCGCAATTAATGAAGTATTAAAGATATATACCATGAATAAATATCAATATATAAATAATGGTTTCATGAAATTGAAATTGCTGGTTGTTGCATGTCTCCTGATTTCATCAGTTGAAGTATTGCCAAACAATCATCCCCCTGGTGTCGTTCCCGGTCCGCCTGCCATTAGCTGCCCTGCTGATATCATTCAAAATAATGATCCCGGAGATTGTTCGGCGGTGGTATTATTCGTTCCTCCATCGGGTGCCTCACTGATTTCGGGCTTGCCATCAGGATCAACTTTCCCGGTGGGAACTACGACAAATACTTATATGCAGGACGGTGATACTGCAACTTGCTCATTTTTGGTGACTGTAATTGATTCTGAACCGCCTGAAATTTCCTGCCCTGAAGACATTATCCAATCATATGATGATGGAATTTGTCAGTCGGTGACATTTGAACAGCCAACCGCCACTGATAATTGTGGTGTATCATCGCTGGTACAAACTGGAGGTTTAAGTTCAGGATCCGTTTTTCCTATCGGCTCTAACCTGATAACTTTTCAAGCTTCTGATGCTGCCGGGAACACTTCAATCTGCTCTTTTTCTATAACGATCAACGGTGACCACTCTATGTTATTGCCCACTGATGGATCTTCTTCCCAGGATTTCAGCCCGCAGGGAAGTCTCAGATACCAGCGGTTCTTCTACCTCATCAAACCTGAGGAAATGATTGCATCAGGATTTGAAACAGGAATGGAAGTAAATTCACTGGGCTTCACTATTGGTGCTGCACAGGATGATACAACAAAAGGAAACTTGAAAGTTTATCTTCAAAATACCAATAATACAATCAGTAGAATAGATACGAATTGGTCAACAGCTACTACAACTAATAACTCATACTCATTAACGGGCATTAATCAGGGATTATATGAATGGCAAGTAAAGGCTTTGTGTTCAAGCTCTTCTGAGTATTCTCAACTAAACATTTTTTCTAATGATAACCTGGATGGTTGTAATCAGCCATATAACCTGGAGACTCTAAATATAGCAGATGTATCTGCCACTTTTGAGTGGGAATTGCCAAACTCTTCAGGCGTTGATAGTCTGTTACTTGAATACAGACTATTCCCTGACGGTACCTGGGTTACTGTTTATACGACAAACTCAATGTATAATGCAACAGGGCTGTTGCCCGAATCGAATTATCAATGGAGGCTAACCGGTCTTTGCTCAGGTGAAAATTCTCCTCTTTCGGCAGCGTCATTCAGTACCAATAGTACTGATGTTTGCGATGAACCATCAGGACTTATACTTGTCTCAACTACAGATTCAACTGCGGAAGTCTCGTGGACTGAAGTGAGTGGCGCTTCTCATTATAATATATCAATTCGCAGGCTGGGAACATCTTTCTGGATGAATGCCTATTCTTTCACTAATTCCTACACTTTTTCAAATTTATATGCAGGAACAACTTATGAGTGGAAGCTTAAGACAATTTGTCCAAACGGATCAGGGGCCTTTGTTATGGGCTCAGACATCACAACTTCAGGCTCAGGTCCATGCTATCCTCCGGAAGATCTAAAGACTACCGGAATCAGTGATTCAGAAGCAACCTTGTCGTGGATATCAGTACCAGCAGCGACATCTTACGAAATTAAATATCGCTTAAAAGAATCTATTTCATGGAGTAACGCTATTGGCCCTATGACCCTTGTCAGCGACGGGCCTATCACGATACCTGATGAAACAGGGCCTTATGATGTACCCTTCGAATCAGGAAGCATGTTTACTTATAATGGAGAGGGAATCTACATCGCCTGGGAATATTCAAGGCCAACAGGAACTCTGTCTTCGCCAAATACTTCATTGGGCACAAAACAAAATACATCTGTTTTAGGTGCAAATGGACTGGATTCATTGCGATACATCCTTAGCTTTAATGGCAATACTAATGCAAACAGTACCGGGCTCCCAACAACACTAAGGGCAACATACCTACGCCCTGAAACAAAGCTGGGCTCCCCTTCATTACAGGATAGCCTTGAGGTTACTGCAGTATATACATTAGGTAGTGTTGCTCTTCCATATAGTAGCCCGCTTGCAATATCTGCTCTGGTTAAAAACTTTTCAAATGTTCCCAGGACAATACCTGTGACCTTAAAAATTATCGGTCAGGAAAGCAATACGCTAAGACACACCGAGGTGATAAATCTAAATATTCCCGCAAGTTGTGGTGAATTGGTTAGTTTTTCAGACTGGATGCCTGCTGATATAGGAACTGATTCGATCATCGTTTCCGTACCCGCCCAGCCAGGTGAGAATGTTCTTGAAAATAACCGAAATTATTACCTTCAGGAGGTTAATGGTTTTTACTTATCATATGATGATGGCTCTGCTGCCATAAACGGAGCTGGTTTCGGCACTGAAGAAGGGCTGATCCTTAGCCGCTTCACTATGGCCGGATGTGGCACGATCAATTCAGCAAAGATCTATTTGCATTGGTCTGCTGCTGAGAATTCAATATATGCGGTACTATTGGATAACACAGGACTTATTCTTGATACTTCAACTGCATTTACACCGGATTCGACCGAAGTAAATGATTATCATTCATTTTATTTTCCCAATACTCCCTTTCTAAGCAATAGTGACTATTATATTGGTTTAGCCCAGCAGGAAAATTTAATCGAAGCCTACCATCCTGTTGGAGTGCAATGGGAGAGCACTTTTATTAGAGATAGTGCATATTACAGATCTGACCTTGATGGTAGCAATCTTTCAATGTATCCTTATCCTGGAAGACTAATGATCAAAGCAGAAATTCTCCCCGGCATGACGGCTCCTCTCATTAGCGGTAGCGATATATTATGTCAGGGAGATACTAATACGTTGCAGGCAGCGAGCAAATCAAGCAGATATGCAAATAACGTGATCGCCGTTAGTTCAGAATATTCAGGATCTAAGTTTGGAGCCACGCAGACACTGGGAAGCCAGGATGTATATCCAGAGTATAAAACCAGTACAAATTCCTGGATCAGTAAAACTTCGGATGCGCAACGTGAATACCTTGAACTGCAGTTTCCCAGCCCGGCCCCTGTGAATTATATTGAAATTTATGAGACTTTCAATCCGGGTGCTATTGACACTGTCTATGTTAAAGATGATATGGGTAATTTTGTTGTTGTGTATTCAGATTCAGCAAAAGCTGAACCTAAGGAAGCAAGGATAAAGCATATAGATTTTCCACTCACTTCTTATGATGTAACGGAAATTCGTATAGCTATTAACTCACCTGCTGTTTTGGGGTATACTGCTATCGATGCTGTTGTTATAGGACAAATTACTGACCCGGATAATTTCGACACTTACAGTTGGTTACCCAATGGAGAGACAACACAGGTTATTGATGTTAGTACCCCGGGCACCTATGTACTAACAGTTTCAAATGCAAATAATTGCTATTTAACTGATAGTATTAAGGTATCAAGCCCAACGCTTACTATTCCAACAATTAGTCTTGGTGGGCCTGCTTCTGTATGTGAGGGCGATAGTGTAGTCCTGACTTCAAGTGAACCCGAAAACAATACCTGGAGCACAGGTGACCTAACCCAAAGTATTACAGTGGGCAGTTCAGGCACTTACAATGTTACATACAATAATGGATGCCAGTCGGGAACATCATCTAATGTGGTAGTTACTGTGAATCCCTTACCTGTTGTTAGCATTAGTGGTGGGGCAATTTGTCCTGGCGGCTCTACTGTTCTAAACGCCGGTAATACTTATATCAGTTATGTCTGGTCAACAGGTGATACCACTTCTAGCATAACGGTGAACACTCCAGGTGAATATTCAGTTACTGTTACCGATAATAACGGTTGTGAGGGATCTGCCACTGTTTTTACCTTTTACTCACCAGCTCCAACACCTACGATTTCCGGAGACCCATATTACTGCCCCGGTGATTCTACTTTGCTGGACGCTGGTTCGGGATACAGCAGTTACTTATGGTCGACAGGAGCAACAACAAGACAAATTAATGTAGCAACTGTTGGGCTGATATCCGTTACAGTGACAAATTCTTATGGGTGCGCGGGAAGTGCAAGTATTAGCACAGGCGAGTACACGCCTCCCTCACCGTTCATTTCAGGCACTTTAGCATTATGTGCCGGCTCAACAACTGTTCTGGATGCCGGGGCAGGTTACTACTCCTATTCCTGGTCAACAGGTGAGACCTCTCGCTCAATAGTTGTAGATACAGCGAATACCTTCACGGTAATTGTAACTGATCAAAATGGCTGCACCGGATCTGCCAGTGCTACTACAAGCACAGACGGATCAATACCAATGATCCCGGGTCCTATCACAGGACCTGCAAATGGTGTATGTCAGGGAACCGGTATTGTTTATTCTATTGATCCATTACCCAATGTTACACATTTTGTATGGACTGTTCCGGATGGAGTTACCATTACCGACGGACAAGGAACCACAAGCATAACAGTTGATGTTTCAACGCTTGGTTCGGGGGAAATTACTGTAGCTGCTTCCAATGCCTGTGGTCAAAGCCCAACATGGAACGGGCAGGCGCTCACCATATATGGATCGCCAGCTGAACCAGCTGAAATAATTGGACAAACTGATGGAGTTTGTGGCCTGACGAGCGTATCATACTCAATTACTGAAATTTATGGAGCAACATCTTATTCATGGACAGTGCCCGAAGGTGCAAGCATCATTAGTGGAACCGGAACGCATTCAATTACAGTAAGCTTTAGCTCTTCATTTTTATCAGGGAATATTTGTGCCAACGCAACAAGTTCTTGTGGAACAAGTGAAAACATCTGTATTTTGGTGAGTGGATCACCATCACTTCCGGTAGAAATTTTGGGGCCTGAAACGGTTTGCACTAAAGAGGAAAATGTACAATATTCTATTGCTCCGGTTTACAATGCTGATTCCTACACCTGGACTGTGCCACAGCAGGCATCGATAGTTTCCGGACAAGGAACAACCAGTATCGTTGTCGATTTTGGTAACAAATCCGGATCAATTACTGTTCTTGCAGGCAATCTATGCGGAAATAGCGATTCCCAGAGTTTGACAATTAATGTTTCAAACTGTAAGGATGATGGAGCAAATATTAATTCTGATGACACTACAAACAATAACGAGGTTATTGACCCAGAATTCATCATGAATTTGAATGTGGGTGACCCGGTATTCTCGCCTGAGGTGATCGCAAGTGCAGGAGATTTTTCTGTTGGGGATCATGCTACTTTAAGCTGGACATTGGGAGAAACAATCATTCAATCCGTTGGAGAAGATATGGTTTTACTTACCCAGGGATTTCATCAAAGTTTCTACGATGTTGTGGCAATTAATGTGACAGAGGAAGAGTCCGGTTTTATAGTAGAAATCTATCCGATACCTGCCAGAGATCATGTGAATATTCATATCACATCATCTACAGATCCTGTCAATTTGAAAGTCGAATTATACGACCTTATTGGAACTGTGGTATTTAAAGAGGATGTTGTGAGTAAAGACTTTCACCATAAAATTCCGCTAGGTTTCTATCCATCTGATATGTTTATCCTAAAGGTGATTGATACGCAGCGTCAACATGTAGAAACGTTTAAGATTATTAAGCTAAAATAGGGACAAACTTAGCCTTAGTAATTATTATAAGAGCAATATATTGTTTGATTTTGATATAATGTGTCATTGCTCCCTCGATCATTAAACCGTGCCGATGCTTTAAGTATCGGCACTTTTTTATAACACTGAACATCATGTAGTTAACTTAATACTAGTTATCTAACAATTCCAATTCAAAAACCAATGGTTCATAAGGAGCGATATTATCTCTTCCACGTGATCCATAAGCCAATCTTGAAGGCACTACAATTTTAGCTTTCCCTCCCCTGTTCATCTTTAGAATAGCTTCTTCCCAGGCCATAATAACCCTTCCTTCCCCTAATCTAAAACTGGCAGGCGAGTCACTGGTGTATGAGTTTTGAAGCTCTTGATCATCAGTATTGTAGAGTATATATTGAACATTTACCATGTCACCTTTAACAGGTCTTTCACCTGATCCTTGTACAGTTTCTATAAAATACAAACCCGATTTCGTAGGTTCAGCATTGATATTATTTCGGTTTAAATAATTTTCCAGATTTTGTTTTTCGATGTCTTTCAATCTTAGCTTTTCTGCTTCTTTTGCTTTCTTCCGTTCAGCTCTTTCCTTCTGAACTTCTTCAACAGATCTGATTTCATTCAACCGGACCTTATAGATAATAGTTGTAAAAGGTTTTACCAGATCTTTCCCTCTCTCGCCAACACCTATAGACGAAGGAACAATTAAAGTGGCACTGCCACCAACCCGTGTGAGGCCAAGACCTTCCATAAAACCCTTTGTATCAAAATTTTTGCCGTATTCTACATCAATTGGTGTGCCATCAAAATTGTTGAAGAGTAAATTACCGTCAATTTCTTTTACCTCTAAAAATATCCTGCACATATCACCTGTATCTGGTTTTTTACCGGTACCT
>JAUVES010000056.1 GCA_030594675.1 Candidatus Nanohaloarchaea archaeon | reverse complement strand
TATGATTTTACTAAAACAACAAGAAAAATGTTTTTAGGGAACCTGGAACTTTTTAAAAAATCAATTGCAATGGATGTTAATAAGAAAAAAGGCGTAGATTATCCAATAGATGTAACTGAACAGGATGGCATAGATGCACTTAAAAAATATGGTTTGGATGAGCTGTTGCCAATTATTTTTTAGGACTAAGATTCTGATAAGACTAAGAGGGCTGAACCGGGCAAGCCTGGTATTGAGGTCTTGTGAGTTGCTTTATTTATATATTAGGGTATAACTGATATTATGGATAAGATCAAGAATTTAGGTGTTCTGATTTTTTCGTTTGGAATAGGACTTATTCTGCTTTACTTTTTATATCATTTAATTGTTGAGTTTGTAGTTTCAGATACGTCGACTGTTGTAATTGTTGCTGTGTCTGCTATTTTTTTAGGGCTTGTTATTGTTATGGTGCAGCTTATTTATGAGAGGATGAAAGATTCGAAAAAGGAGAAGAAAAGCTTGAAGGAGTAAAATGGTGGATGAAATGATTGTTGTGACTACAGATTTTGTTGAAGGGAAGAAGATTTCCGAAACTCTTGGGCTTGTAAAGGGCAATACGATTCGGGCTAAGTGGTTTGGAAAAGATATTATTGCCGGGCTTCGCCAGCTTGTCGGCGGTGAGCTTAAGGAATATACTGAGATGCTGACTGAGGCAAGGATTGAAGCTGAGAAAAGGATGGTTGAGGATGCGAAGAAGCTTGGTGCTGATGCAGTTGTGAATGTACGGTTTCAGACATCGCAGATTATGGCGTCTGCTGCAGAACTTTTGGTATATGGCACTGCTGTTAAGCTGAAGTGAGAAAGATTGGAAAGTCTTATGAGGCGAAGTTATCTACATCTTTTTTGATTGAGCCTTTTATTACTTTTATGTATGGCTCAAAAACATCTATATTGGTGTAATTTACCACTTTTCCAGATCTTTTG
This sequence comes from Candidatus Nanohaloarchaea archaeon, assembly GCA_030594675.1. Taxonomy (GTDB): domain Archaea; phylum EX4484-52; class EX4484-52; order EX4484-52; family GLR71; genus GLR71. The sequence goes on along the minus strand of JAUVES010000056.1, from coordinate 4,314 downwards.
TGATGTCTCCTTTTATTTTGCTTTCAAAGTGGATTTTTTCAAGTGATTCCATGCGCTTGTCTAAGTTCTGGAGTGTTCTTGTGATTTCCATCAATGCTATCCAGAGCTGGGAAATTGCCGGGTTTTCTGCTTTCCTGTAAGCCTGCTTGTATATTACTGTCTTTTTTGTAATTTCCTGCAGGTCATGCTTTGCCGGGGCATCCAGCTTGTCTCTCCAGTCTTTTGACATAGGTATTGTTGATTTTCTAATTCTTATTAAGTTTGCGTTGTAGGTGTGGCACAACCTTTATAAGCTTTTTTGATAATTTCATTTTACTTATAATTCTTTGTGATTGCTATGAAAGATGAAGATTTTGTAAATATTGATTATGTTGGGCGAATTAAGGAAAGCGGTGAGATATTTGATCTTACTGATGCTGAGCTTGCGAAGGAGAGCAATATATTTAATCCGCAGATGAAGTATGGATCTGTTACTGTCATTATTGGTGCTGGTCATATTCTTAAAGGGCTTGAGAATAAGATTAAAGAGCTTAAAGCTGGTGACAGGTCAGAATTTGAGATCAAGCCGGAAGATGCTTTCGGTGCAAGAGATGCAAGACTTGTCAAGATGTTCAATGCCAATATGTTCAAGAAGCAGGGCATTACTCCTATTCCCGGGCGCTTTGTTGATTTTGGCCAGACCAAAGGACGTGTCATGAGTGTTGCAGGTGGCCGTGTACGGGTTGATTTCAATCATCCTCTTGCAGGCAAGACTTTGTCCTATAATGTTATTGTGAACAAGAAAGTCACAGATGCTTCTGAGCAGATAAATGCAATTGTTGCATATTATACTGCTATTGACAAAGATCTTGGCGTCGCCATAAGTGGTGATGGGGTTAAGATAACTCTTCCTTCCGGTTCTGATGTGTCTTCAGAGGTAAAAGAGAAGATATCCTTGCAGGTCACTAAGTATGTAAAGGGTGTTGAAAAGGTTGAGTTTGCAGAAGTGTTTGCAAAAAAGGGCTGAATCTGTGATTTGTCTACACCTGGTAGCATATATTTAAATATTTTGTTATGCTAACTAAAAATTAAGTTTAAGATTTTTGATGGGGAGTTGTTTATATGGAAGATATTATAAGAAATGCGAAGAATAGGGATGTGCCTAGTAAGAAAAAATCACATTCGATTGATGTTGAACTCAAGAAGATGCTTGATAAAAGGCTTGCTGAGATAAAAGTTGTAGGTACTGGAGGTGCAGGGAACAATACTCTTGCACGCCTTGCTGAGATTGGTATTGATGGTGCTGATCTTGTTGCTCTGAATACTGATGCACAGGATTTGTTGTATACTGATGCTGATGAGAAAGTGTTGCTTGGTAAAGATGTTACTGAAGGACTTGGTGCGGGGGCAGACCCGGCTAAGGGTGAAGCTGCTGCAAAAGAGAATAGAGATGATATAAAAGAACATCTTGAGAATGCTGATATGGTATTTGTTACTTGCGGTCTTGGTGGGGGTACAGGTACAGGCTCTGCACCTATAATTGCTGAGGTTGCAAAGAAAGTCGGCGCTCTTACAATTGCTATTGTCACTTTGCCTTTTGCAATGGAAGGAAAGCAGAGACAGGACAATGCAAAGCTTGGACTTAAGAAGCTTGAGGGTGTTGTTGACACTTTGATTGTGATACCTAATGACAGGCTTTTGGATATTGTTCCTGATGTTTCAATTGATGTGGCGTTCAAAGTTGCTGATGAGATACTTGTGAATGCTGTGAAAGGAATAACTGAGCTTGTTACAAGGCCTGGCCTGATTAATCTTGACTTTGCAGATATAAAGACTGTCATGGGTGAGGGTGGCCTTGCTATGATTGGCATGGGACAGAGTGATACTGAGAACAGGGCTGATGAAGCTGTTGCAAAAGCACTTTCTAATCCGCTTCTTGATGTAGATATTGACGGTGCTGATGGTGCACTTATAAATGTTGTGGGCGGTGGAGATTTGACACTTAAGGAAAGTCAGGAAGTGGTCAATGCTGTAACTTCAAGGCTTTCTCCTGATGCAAAGATTATATGGGGTGCACAGATGCAGAAAGACCTTGGTGATTCTTTGCGGGTAATGGTAATTGTCACTGGTGTCAAGAGTCCTCAGATATTTGGCACTGAAGTTGGTATGACAAAAGAGGGTGCCAAACAGATTGAAAAGGATTTGGGGATAGAGTTTATCTAACAAGGCGACTGCCTTGAGGCGTGAGCGACGTTCACACCTTACGGTGTGAAGTCACTATCTTTATCTTTTTGGATGAAGCTATCTGTATAAGATAATCTTTTATATTTCCCTATCTAAATGAAGGTATGGTTCGGCTTAAGTCTGTGAAGAGGAAGCTTATTCTTACTCTGTTTTTTTCTATTTTCATGTCTGTCGGCGCAATTATTCATGGTGCGTTTTTTGACCTTGATTTTTCACAGTTGAATAGATTCTCTTTTGGAGGACTCTTTCTTACTTTCTCTGTTTTCTTTCCATCGCTGTTGTTTATTGAGTGGGTGTTTGATCTTGAGGATAAAGAAGAATTCAAGTTGCTTGAAGGCCGTGTAGGTAGGATTGAGAAAAAGCTTGGGAAATAAGAATTGCCTAAATTGAATCTAAGTTATAAAAACAATCAATGCAATAAATACTATGTTTCCTGATATATACATCTACATCTCATTGTTCTTCACAAGTTTTCTGGCATCAACAGTGCTGCCTCTTGGTTCTGAAGCTTATGTGGCGTATGTTGCAGGCATCGGCTATAACTTAGCTCTTGTTGTTCTTGTGGCTTCAATCGGAAATTTTCTGGGTTCTTTGACGACATATTATGTAGGCCTTATGGGAGAGAAGACAATACTGTCAAGATATATAAATGAAAAGGATGAGAAAATTGTAAAAGCAAGAAACCTTTTCAATAGATACGGTACACCGGTCCTCTTTTTTTCGTGGCTACCTGTGATAGGAGATGTATTGGTGCTATTTTCAGGCATGGCAAAGACTGACATATCCAAGTTCACCCTGTTTGTATTTTCAGGCAAGCTTGTAAGATATGTGTTTATTGTATTCTTTTTTTCTGCTTGAAGATGTATGTCTTTTGGGATGTATTGTAAATTGTGTGGTGAATGACTTTATTTCTAAGCAGACCTTTAGATAAATTTATATAAATTCCGCCTTTATTAGTGTTTATCTGGTTTTTTATATGACAGAATCAAAGATATCTGAGAAAAGATGGGATAAGGCTTTTGAGCCTGAGATTTATGAGAAGTGGAAGAAGGATAAGGCTTATAAGTTTGATAAAAAATCTTCTGGTAAAGTATATTCTATTGATACGCCTCCTCCTTATGTGAATAGCCCTGTCCATATCGGTCAGGCTACAAGCTATGTTCTTATGGATATGTTTGCAAGGTACAAGAGGATGAAGGGTTTCAATGTTCTTTTTCCTCTTGGGCTTGACAGGAACGGGCTTCCTATTGAGATGGCTGCTGAAAAGAAGTTCAATGTGAAGCTCGCAGAGACTAAGAGGAAGGATTTTCTTGAATTCTGCAGGAAGATTCTTGAAGAGTCTTCTGGTATATCTACCTTATCATTTCTTCGTCTGGGGATAAGCTTTAATTCATGGAATGTTGGGACTGAAGCTGGAGATGTGTATCATACAGATTCTGATGATTACAGGACTCTTACACAGTCTATCTTTATTGATCTTTGGAAGAAAGGAGTCATACATGAGGATAAGAGGATAAACAACTGGTGTCCTGGGTGCCAGACAACTATTGCTGACTGTGAGATTGAGTATAAGGATATCTCTACATTTTTTAATGATATCAAGTTTAAGGTCAAGGAGACTGGTGAGGATATTGTCATAGGCACTACAAGACCTGAGCTTGTGTGCAGCTGTGGCATGGTCATCTTTAATCCTGAGGATAAGAGGTACAAGCATCTTGAGGGGAAGACTGCTATCACTCCTGTCTTTGAGACTGAGGTGCCTATAAAAGCGCATCCTTCTGCTGAGATTGATAAAGGTACAGGGCTTGTGATGATGTGTTCTGCAGGAGATACGACTGATATAAGATTTTTCAGGGATATGGGGCTTAAGCCTGTCATCTCTATTGATAAGGATGGCACTATGAATTCAAATGCTGGATTTCTTAAAGGTCTTGCTGTAAGAGATGCGCGCATCAAAATGGTTGAGAAGTGCAGGGAAATGGGGCTTCTTGTGAATTCCAAGAGGACTACGCACAGGACACCTGTCTGTGAAAGATCTAAGGATGAGATTGAATTTATTGAGATGAGCGAGCTTTACCTCAGCCAGGTGAA
>JAUVES010000063.1 GCA_030594675.1 Candidatus Nanohaloarchaea archaeon | reverse complement strand
GCTGTCATGAAAAATCCAAAGCCGGGTATTTTCCGGTCATCAGAAGAAGTTTCCATGCTTTTAGCTTCTGAACTGGTAGTACCCGAAGTATCTTCATCCGCATCTGTTTCCGCAGGTGTTTCTGTAGCTACCTCAGCAGGTTCATCGGATAATAGTACTGCACTATTTGAGCTGCTGCTCTCCTGCTGACTGACAACCCTCAAACTACCATCTTTTACAGTATATTCCGTAATTTTAGCTCCCTCTGCATCCCATGCGGAAATTTCTATTTTTAACGGAGTGGAATCTCCCTCCTTCCCAGTAACCCGGATCGATAGATCAGCCAGTTTAACATTCCCGCTCAACCCGCTTTCTGATATGTCGAAGGCTCCGAGTTTGACATGGCCTTCCGCACTGGTGCCGGTATTTGGTATAAAAGTACCGAAATCTGAGTTAGCCGCAGAATCTATTCTGATCACTTCGGGATCAAAAGATATCGTTACCTCAACCGCACCGATGTTATTTGAATTTGCAAGCATTAAAGGACATACAATAGTACTATCCTCTGATGCGCTCAAACTATCAACCGATATACCCAGCGGCGCCGCTGATGCCGGGACCGTTGCAACGGATACGATCATAAGAATTAATGTTGTTATTAGTATTTGTTTCATATATCTCAAACTCCAGAACAGTGGATCACCCTACCACATCAAATTTTCTTCTCACAACTGCCTTTCCATTTAAAAAGACCTCATAGCCGTACCAGCCTTCCACCAATCTCCCGATATCATATTTATGCGAATAACCCGTGATCACCTGGGCACTTACACCAGAAGGAGGTAAGGCTGTTATGTTCACTACAAAGTTATCTTCCTTTTTTGTAACATGACCGAAATCAATCCTGTAACCCGCAGTGGGATAAACCAGATCAATGAAAATGGTCACATTATCATGGATCGTTGGCATCTCCGGACTCAATTTCACCTCAAGATCCATAAGGCTTATTGCTTCCTTACCTGGTGGGATAAGATCAATTTCATCGCTTTTTTCTTTTTGAACCTCACCTGTTTTATCTACTTCAATGCATCCTGAAGTTATGATCGCGATGAATAAAAAGAAGGATACACACTTATGAAAATACTTAGATGCCAGCACAGTTCCTCCGTCTGCATGTCCCTTATCATAGCGTTAACCGAAAAACCCCTTTATTTCCAGTCGAAAAAAACTTCAGAAGGAGGATTAAATCCTCCTTCATCTTAAGCTCACAGAGTTTCCCGATTTCCCACGACAAACTGCGCCACACGCCGAGCATCTTCAATCGTGACATCGCCGTCATCGTCAATATCCATGGTAGTTATGTCCTCCGGGAACCCGGAAATACCCTCTGCAGCTTTACCTATCCACATGGCATCTGCCATTGTTATACCAGCGTAGCCGTCAACATCGCCTTTTGGGACTATGGTAAAAGTACCATTAATGATGCCGGTTACAGCTATATCCGCATTGGTATTATCTTGTAGACGCCCCACAACCAAGTTTAAGAAACTTTCGCTTGTTGGACTAGTTACTGCTTTTAATGTAACATTTGCAAGTACTACATCTCCGTTCAAGGACGGCAATGAAAATAAATTTAGCGATGCTATCGCCGCATAGCCACTTTCGTTATGAATTTCATTCATGCCGGCCCCAGAAAGCTCTGGGTGGTTAACTATGTCAGTCACATGTACTATCGACTGATTGAAATACAGAACTAAACCAAAATTTGCAAGATTTGTTACATTATGTGCAACAATTGTTACAGTCGCAGAAGAATCCTGTGCAACTGCCGCACTGGATATAGATACGGTTGCTGCGGACGCAGATCCTACAAATAATAACATTGTAATAAATGTTGCGAATAAAATCTTCATTTTCATTTTATATCTCCTCATAACGGATTCAAATTTTCATAACCTGGGAACATATAGTAGTGTTTAGCTAGATACACCACATCGTTAAAGTCAACTGTGCCATCACGAGTGAAATCTGCTGGTGAACGTAATGTTTCGTATCCAGGGAACAGGTAGTAATGTTTAGCTAGATACACCACATCATTAAAGTCCACAATGTCATCTGCTGAGAAATCACCCACAACGTATGGCGCCTTAAAGTTCACCTCATACTGCGAATCACCCGTAAGCTCCGTCTCTATGTAGGTGATCCCACCTTCTTCACTTACAGTTGTTGCATTCACACCGTCCACCGTCGCACCGATCACTGTATGGTTTGCTGGTGTTTCCAGTGCGACTATTGTCCTGCCGCCATTGCTCTGGACCGTGAAGTTGTATACTTTTGTTACAACACCGGTGACCGTGGCTGGCAGGGCGGCAGTTTCTGTTTCATAGAACACCGCCACAGGCTCGGATGCGCTGGTCATCAGCTTTGCAGTATATATCTTGCTGCTGCCCGGCGCAATTGAGACATTGGTGTTGACCGGTACATAACCCCCAAGGGTTATGCTCGCCGAATAGTCACCCTCCAGCTTTCTAACCGTGGTTCCTGAACTACAATCAATTACAACATCCGCAATTACAGCGCTATCATTGATGTCCACTGTGTCTACTGTAACGTTACCATATCCTTTGACCGTAGTGGTGACATTAGCTATCGCCATCAGAGGGTCATTATACATAGGCTTTACATTGGACTCTATTGTCTGCTCTCCGAATCCCAGCATGGTCACATTGAAGTAGAAGCTCTTACTTTCACCTTTCAGGACCGAAGGTTGGGACTCATCATCCGAACCCGGATAGATATACAACATATTATCGCTGGCATTATAGAGGTGCTGTACTACTACCGCACTTCCATTTGCATCAATATAGTAAGTGGTGTTCGCCGGATAGGTATTCGGGAACGTTACGTTTGATGACAGCGGGACCTCAAGGATCATTACATACAAATCACTTGTGCCATCTTCTGTAATGGTGGCATTGGCTGTTACCGTGTCTCCATCCTTAATTCCATCCGGCAGGTCAAGTGCTAATGTGAAATTATCCGCAATCGGATCGATGTACTTCCACGGCACCTTTGCAAATGCTTCCTTCTTTCTGGCATTCTGTTTACTCTCAACCGCCACAAGAACATCGACATCGTCTCCGTTTATGTAAGTGGTACTGATATCTACCGTATGGTTGCCCAGACCGATGTCATCAAGCTGTGTCCTGTTTATCTCAATCCACATCCTGTCTTTTAACAAACTGGGTTTGGGCAGGGATGATATAGTAACGCCGCCATTGGTTTCGTTGAGCCTGAATGTCTCGTCGATCACATCTTCAACAACTATGTTGACATCCTTCTCAAACACTGCCGGCACCTGAAGTTCCGTCAGGGCATATACAGCGGCTGCCGTTGACCTGGTTGAACCCCAGCTTCCCCTGTCTTGGTAAACACCAACAAGGTAATGCACACCTCCGATAACACTCATATCGGAATCAGACGGCAATCCGCTCATGTTCAATGCGATCGATGCATACGCCGTGGTCTCTGACATGTCACCATACCAGCTGTAGCTCTGGGATCCGGGATACTTGCTCCAGCTCCCATCTGTGTGCTGGTTTGCTATCAGCCATGAAGTACCATTGTTGATTGCACCGACCACAACATCGCTGTTATTACCGCTTTGCAGCAATCCCATCAAGGTAAATGATGTGGAATAACCATCTGAACTACCCGTGTTGCGGCTCCAGCCTCCATCATCATTCTGTTTTCCCAGGAGATAGGCGACTGCATCCTCTGTGGCGTTTACCGTGCTGTTGTACATGGTCTCATTCACATGAGATACGGTCTGATTGAGTGCCATCATCACAAAGCCGGTCATAGGCACATCTCCATAGATGTAACCGCGACCGGTCCAGCTTCCATCAGTGTTCTGGTGGTCGGCGATCCATCGTGTACTCTCATTCAGGTTGATGTTGTACTCGGAAATAAGATGGCTGTAGTTGGCATTGTTAGCCACGACTCCCAGGGCATAGTGCGGATACACAGTATAGAACATACTTGGTCTACTCAAACCCCATGCCCAGCCACCGCTTCCGTCACCGATGCCAGGAATCTGCTGCCTGTTTGCCGTGCCAGTCGGAGACATAAGCGATACGCTTTTCTTTACTTTCTGGTACAGGCTGTCATTGAGTTCTGTAGTAAGCACGCCTCTCTTCAGATAGTACTGTTCCACACGTTTTGCTGCAAGCATCGGGCTCATAACCTGTTCGGGACATCCATGCGGATAGCCCACAAGATACTCCAGACCCATCAAAAGCCGTCCTTCCGCTCCGGCAGATACATCGATCTGCAGGCTCCTGCCTGGCTTGGAAGGCTGCCACCAGTATCTGGCAGGCTCGTCGATCTCAGTCACATTGAACACCTGGTAACCGAGGCTGTCCGACTGGCTGTCGCTGACAGTAGTCCAGTTGAGGTCTTTGACAATTACAGTTTCAGCAATTACATTTATTGGTCCATGAGGGCTATAGGTATAATTATACGCATCACCCCACCAGTTCCTAATCGTACTCGTCTTATCACTGGTGGTATTTATCACGCTCGTTTTGTTGAAAGCACTGACCTCTATCGTAGCGTTGTACTTGCCTATATCATCAGCCTTGACCCTCCAGTATATGTAATTGTGAGATCCATCACGCACGGCAACGGACTTGGTCGGCATGATGGCATTTATTCCACTCCTGTCGAAGGATATAGTAGCATTGATAACACCTGCATAATTGGCATCCACGTAGGCACTCACATAGAAGTATCGTTCCTCATACACCGGATAATATGGATAGTACATATTCCAGACATTGATAGTGTAGTCTTTCACATTGACAGTTCTGGAATCATTGTCATTATCAGGATTTACATCCGTATCTGTCAGATCATCAAGATAGGCATCTATGCTATGGACACCTTCTTCATCGGCAGTCCACGTTGCCTGGAATATACTGGTGTTACCCGGAGGAATGG
>JAUVES010000076.1 GCA_030594675.1 Candidatus Nanohaloarchaea archaeon | reverse complement strand
TGCAGGTTTATATCTCTTTTAAGATGGCGATATTAAAGATAAACCCATTTAAGAAAAAGACACAGCATATCAATCAGTCCTATCCTGGCATATTTCATCTATAAAAACTCCTGCACACAAAAATAATATTAAGTGTCATAGATGGGAAAAAAACATGCATCTCACAGGAAAAGAAAAAGCAGTCTTGATGATGATGATGAGCAGCAGCTTGAGCAGTTGAGGCAGAATCTCAATACACTTGGGCTGTCAAAAAAACCAAAGGAGCCAGTTAAAAATATGGGCATAGCTTCCTTATTAAACCAGTTTCTTGCAGCCAGAAACACAACCCAGTTCTGCACTGCAATAGGTAAATATCTTATCTCAAAAAACCCCCGTTTCTTCAGAAAACTTCATGCAGCTCTGGTTTCTGCAGACTATGACATCGTCTCTGAGATATACATAGGTAAGATGTTCTTCACATCCTTGTTTGTATTCATCCTCTCATCTGTCTTTGTTTTATCTATTATGCTTCTGGATATGCCCTGGTTTAATCCTCTGCACATCATTTTTCCGTTCATAAGCAGTATTAGTGTCTTCTTTTTGCTGTATATTGTCCCGATAGAAAAAGTATCATCAAAAAGGCGAAGCATAGATACGAACCTGCCCTTTGCCTTGACCCATCTTTCAGCTATAGCTTCTTCCGGGACTCCTCCTGAGGAAGCTTTCCGTATAATGTCATCATTTAGTGAATTCGGGAGCGTTGGGGTTGAGACAAAAAACATTGTAAAAAGGATAGATGTATTCGGTGAGGATATAACAACAGCCCTCAAGCAGGTGATATCTACAACACCATCAGAATCTTTCCGTGAGATTCTTGGCGGAATCCTTACAATTACTCAGACAGGAGGACACCTGAATGCATACCTTTCAGAGATGGCAGATATAGCGATGTTTGACTATAAGCTGGCAAGAGAAAAGCACATCTCTGCCCTTTCTACATACGCAGACATATACACTGCAATCCTTATTGCAGCACCCCTTATCCTTGTATCTGTGCTTGTTGTCATGAACATAGTGCCTAATACAACACTTCCCGGAAACATCTCAATAATGGATGCCCTTTCAATAGGTGTTTACGGTCTGATTCCTGGGATGAATATTCTGTTCCTTGCCTTCATAACCTTCACGACGCCGGAGATGTAATTATGGAAAAGACACATACCAAAACAAAAAATGAAGCAAAGCACAGGCCCGGTAAGACAGAACAAAAAACAGAGTATTGCACAAATAAGGACTCAGGTGCAAAAGTGCTTGAGAAAAGAATCGGCTCTCTTTTGGGTACAACTAACACCAGGACAATATATACAGTCGCAATTCTCTGTGTTATCGGCGTATTCCTTCTGCTCCTGAATCAGGTTATGTTTTCATCTTTTCTATCTCCCCTTATGTCTCTTATATTGAACATGATTCTTGTTGTTACTGTCGTAGCGCCCGTCATCATCCTGCAGTATCGCCATTATAAAAAGATGAAGAATGTGGAAGAGAATTTTCCTAATTTTGTAAAAGCAATTTCAGAAGGTGTCTCAAGCAACATGTCTCTTCCGCAGGCAGTTACTTATGCATCAAAAAGCAATTTCGGCGCGCTTACACCATATATAGATAAGATGGTCTCCCAGATGTCATGGGGTATCTCTTTTGAAGATGCTTTCAGGAACATGGCTCACTCTGTCGACAATAAGCTGATAATAAGGGCAGTCTCTACAATAATTGAAGCCCATTCCTATGGTGGTAAAATCTCAAGTGCACTGGAATCTATAGGAAAATCAGTAACTGAAATAGAAAAGCTCCGCCGTGAGCGTATGTCTATGATATCGGGCCAGATGATGCAGGGTTATCTGATATTTTTCATATTCATAGTTGTTATGATTGGATTGGTATGCTTCCTTCTTCCTGTCTTGGGTACAGACATGATTGGCGGAACTGGTGCAAGCAACGCAAATCTTCCTGCTCAATATGCAGCGAAGTTCAAGCATCTCTCAGTGATACAGGGCTTCTTTTCAGGCATAGTGATAGGAAAACTTTCAGAAGGGACCTTGCCTGCTGGTTTCAAGCATGCCATAATAATGTCTTTTATAGGGTATGCAGGCCTGACGATTGCAATATATCTGACTGCAGCCTAAACATAAAAATGTATTTATATTGATAAGAATAAAAACTAAATAGTGGGATTATGAAATACAGCCAAAATTCAAAAAAAGGTTTATCTCCTTTGGTGGGTGCAGTCCTATTGATTGTATTTACAATTGGCATAGGGGCAATAATAATGTCCTGGGTCAATACATACACAAAAGAGACAACATATGACGCAAGCAGAGGGTCAAAAGAAGTCCTTGACTGCGCATCAACAAACATCAAGATAGAAGATATATACATAAATTCTGCAAACAGCGTCAAGCTTATATTAAGAAACACAGGATTGAAGCCCATACAGATAAAAGAAGCGATAGTCTGGGATGTGAACGGCACAAAATGCCTGCTGAATTTTTCATCATCTTTACTGGATGTAAGTGCGATGGCAGAACTTACAAACAACTCCTGCCCGATCACATTCACTCCTGGCTGCAACGAATTTAAGACAGCGACAGTCACGACAACGTGCTCTGTGACTTCGCGATTTGAAGATGTCTCAAAACTGACCTGCAACATAATCTAAATTTATATGGTGATAGTATGAAACGAAAAGGTCTCTCTCCGCTTATCGCAGCAGTCCTCCTCATTGTCTTTACTGTAGCGATAGCATCAATGGTTATGACATGGCTTAGAGATTACACAACAGGCGCAACAGAAAATGTTGATGCCACAAGCCAGGACATAATGCAATGTGCAAAAGAATCTCTTCAGGTAACAAATGTGTATCTGTCTATTGATGTCACCGGTGATGAAATGATAAGGGCTACAGTAAAAAATACAGGCACTGTCAACATAAATCTCTCAAGTGCGCACATTTACAATAGGACTGGTGATTTCTGCACCCTTGGGGTATTGAATACGATGTCTCCTGGTGGTGTAATAAATCTCCAGAATCTTTCTGGCTGTGACCTGTTCACAGATCTTGCAAATTTCAGCAGGGTGGAAGTGACAACATATTGCGGCACATCTTCCGACTTTGACTCAGTCAATGACATAACAACAACATGATGATGGTGAATCTCTATTGCGAAAAGGCGTATCTGATATACTGGCTCTTGTAATCATAATCGCAATATTGATAAGTATAGGGTCAATCTTTGTATACTGGTCAAAGCACTATGGTGAAGATGTGACTGATGGGGTCACAGATCAAGGAAAATCAGCAGCAAGATGTATGAAAGAAATTATAGCTATATCTGATATATATATAAACACATCACAGGACACAATACAGTTCGTAGTTAATAACAAAGGAACATCATCAGTAGATCTGTCTTCTGCAACAGCATACAATATGTCTGGGCATTATTGTTCATTAAACTTTTCGCAGGCATCAATCCCTGCAGGGGGGATGACTATCATAAACAGCTCAGCATGCTCAATATATCCTTCCTGTGATGCATTCCATTATGTAGAAGCCATCACTGCCTGCAGCACGAATGCAGTCAAAGATTCATTAACTTCATCGCAATGTTCATAAAAGACAGCAACACATATAGAAACACATATATACTCCCCTAAATTAAATATATCTTACTGATAATTATCAAGTGGTTCTTATGGCTAAATATTTCAAGAAAAAGCGTAAAGGTGTCTCACCTCTCATTGCAGCAGTACTTTTGATTGCATTCACAATGGCTATAGCTGCCCTTCTTACTGCCTGGGTTACTCAGTTCACAAAGGCGGAGCAGGAAAAATCAGAGATGTACCGGGAAAAGATAGACTGTGCTGGCTCTAATTTTATAGCAAATAATGACTTCAACAGATGGGATTCAGCAAATGAGAACTTTACGACACGTCTTGAAAATATAGGATTTAATGGTATACAGATAAGAAAGATTCAGGTATGGTATGATATACCTACGCTTCCAAAATACCTCAACATGACTGCACAGCCTCAGGCAAGCAGTGGTGCAATTGAGCTTGCAGAAAACCAGGACATACCCATCGGTATATATATATATGAAACTGAAGACGGAACCTCTGATGAAACAACACTTGGCGAGCCAAACAAGATACAGTTCCATTCAACCTGCGATGGCGTCTGGTTTATTATTGAACGGCCCATAGGTGGTTGGAATACACAGCAATGATAATTCTAAAGGGGTGCGCAAAGGCGTATCCCCATTTATCGCAAGTGTAATACTTATTCTGATAACAATCGTCGTAGGCTCTTTCATCGCTTCCTGGTCTCAGGATATTGCAAAAGATCAGGCAAAAGCAGTGACAGAGAATTCAAGGCCGGAATGTAATTATGTATATCTTAATGTCCAGGAACTCCGCTATGACAACACAACAACAAAACAGCTATTTATGCTGATACAGAATACAGGAACATCAGATACAGAAATAACGGGGGTGCAGATATTCTACGACAACCTGACTGAAGAAAATCTCCCGGATATATTTCCTGTAGATCTTGAGGCAGGAACTCTCCAGCCTTTCAAGTTCAACGTATCTGAAGATATAAGATACATACAGAT
>JAUVES010000045.1 GCA_030594675.1 Candidatus Nanohaloarchaea archaeon | reverse complement strand
CGCAACCTCCCCAGAGTCAGAGTATAACACTGTAACATATCGTAGTAAAAAAGGTGCAGGTTGGATAGAAATAAAAAGAGCTGATGATCAATTTAGTAAATCATATACAGGTGCAATACATTCATCACCAAACAGATTCGGTGTAGCTCCTGGTAACAATGGAATTGGAAATGACTTGGTTGTTGATCCCTATGTCGATTGGATGGGATATGAACCAGAAGATTGGCAATCAAAAACACATTACTTACCAGATACCCACAATAAATTTATGCTACAAGAAGTGTTCTGGTGGCAAAATTTCTATACAATGTATATGGTAACTTATAACACTTTCTCAGATAAGACCTTTTTTTATACCAAATTTGAAACTGACAGTTGGCCAAGACTTCAATCAGTAGCAACTACAATAAATTCAGGATATAATCCAGACGATTCAATTTTTTATGGAGTTATTAATTATAAGAATGTCTTCCATCATGAAGACATTGGAGAGCCTGTTTCAACTGTAGGGAAAGCAGTTATCACTTCAGGAGAACCCATTGCAGCCGGAGGAACATACACAAGTTCATTTACCCCGCCCATTCCAGGCAGATGGCGTATGTCTGGTAGAGTTGATGGAAAGTATTACACACAGGATGTCTATGATGGTGACTTCACATTCAAAAGCCCGGTAAGCGGCACACTGGAAGTATTGATTATGTATCTCTATGACAGGACTGCTGATACACCAACTGATATTAACACGCCTATGGATATCTATCGTGAGACGGTTCTTGCCTGCACTGACACCTGCACATCTCTAGGCTATGGCTGCCACACAACCGCATTGGCAAACGCCCATACAACATCCGGCACATGCTGCGGAACCGGTGAAAGCTGTTATATGTGTGATGCAGGATACATATGGGAGGGTGGTGCTTGTGTTGTGGTAGAACCTGAGGAAGTGCCCACCAACAATCAGCCAGACCCACCTCTGAACGGCAACGATTACTATGTATCAACCTCCGGCAGTGACACATCAGGTGACGGCAGTAAAAGCAATCCATGGAGAACCATAACTCATGGTGCCAACAAGCTATCCGCAGGCGACACCCTCTGGGTCATGAGCGGAACATACAAAGAAACAATTGATATAAATTCCAACGGTGCTGCCGACAACTACAAGGCTATAAGAAAATACGACGGCACTGTCCTGATAGATCGTGACAATGGAAAAGACAAAGCATTTGATATATCGGGCAGATCTTACTGGTACATACAGGGTATTGACACAATAAACAGCAACCCGTTTGGTCTATATGGTGAAGATTCTCATCATGTAATCTTTGCAGATAGTGATATGTCTTATTTTTATGGGCCGCCATCTATAGGTAATGGTGCGCATTATATCACACTTTATAACCTGAAGATTCATGAGTTATTTGGTGATTCTACCCATAACTCCCTAAATATTATGGGTGATCCACACGATATCAAGATTCTTAACTGCGAAATATACAATAATGATAAGCATAATGGAATCAATTTTGGTCATGTGGCCGAAGATGTAATAAGGGATGTAGTTATAGATAATTGCATCATTCATGACAACGCGCAGAAAAGTGTCTGCACAAACCATTGTCTTGTTGAAGGTCTGAGATTTACAAACAACAAAATTTATGGTTCTCACACTGGAGTAGCGTTATCCTGCCGCGACTGTTATTTCGGCAATAATGAGGTGTGGGGTCTAAAGGAGGGCATACCTTTTGGATTGGCTTGGGATCATGATAATTATGACAATATCTATGAAAACAATTATATCCACGATAATGATCCTGGTTACTATGGGCTCTTTATAACGAAGAACAAAGGTGCTATAATCATCAACACAAGACAGTCAGGACAGGCAGGCCATGTAAGATTCGATGGCGGTAATTATGATAAAAATTTTGTAATTAACCATGAGGCTGGCGCAACTATAAAGCATCTGTATGGGGGTGGAGTCACTTTCCAGTTCACAGATGGCAGGGATTTTACAGTAAGTGGCGGCGGCACAGTTGAGCAGGCATGGCATAAGCTTCCTGACGGTACAAGTGAAATTATTATGTCAACCGACAGTACCAGGACGTGGATACTTGAGCATGATGACAGCTCTTTGCCTACTGCTCCAGGGAAATGAATGGATAACAGACCATACTTTTGAGTTTGTAATAATATAAGAAAGATAAAAATAATTAAAGTGATATGGTGTAGTTAATGAATAGAAAAAAATCAATTATGTTATTGGTAGGAATTATAACATTTATGTTGGCTATAACCACAGCTCTTGCGGCATTATCATCACCTTCAGATATGCCCCATATCATAGGAAATCAGATACTCAACGACAATACAAATACATTAATAGCTGAAACCAGAGATAAGCTTACTTCTCAGGATCTGGAATTGAAAGAAAAAATACAGGATGCAGAGAACGCTCTTGCTGCAGGTGATTATGAAAAAGCATACGATCTGGCTCTGGAAATAGACAGTATGGAAAAAGAAACAGCAGAAAGCAGGAAATCATCTAAGATCGGATTAGCTATACTTACACTGGTTCTTGTTATAGTAAGTGGATGCGCATTGCTCTTGCACCTGCAAAAACAGAAAAGACAGCTCAAAAAATTGCAGCGCAGGCAAATATCTAATATGCATACGACAGCAAAGCCGAAGCAAAGAAAAACAGGCGCAGAGATAAGATAAAAACTTATCTTTTTATACAACTTTTACCGGCACGCTACATCCAAATCTTTTTTAAACTAACCCAACACTAAATAAACTATGCAAAAAAAACAAAGCAGAACAAAAGATAATATGATCCATATAAAAGGTGCAAGAGAGCACAACCTGAAAAACATAGATGTAAAAATACCAAGAGACAGCTTAACAGTCATCACAGGTCTTTCTGGTTCAGGCAAATCCTCCTTAGCCTTCGACACAATATATGCAGAAGGCCAGAGAAGATATGTTGAATCTCTCTCAGCTTATGCAAGGCAATTCTTAGGTCTCATGAACAAGCCAGACATAGACTCCATCTCAGGCCTGTCCCCGGCAATATCAATAGAGCAGAAAACAACAAGCAAAAACCCGAGATCAACAGTAGGTACAGTCACAGAGATATACGACTACCTCCGCCTCCTGTATGCAAGAGTTGGTCATCCCCACTGCCCTGTCTGCGGTGATGAGATATGCACCCAGAGCACAGACCAGATAGTCTCAAAGATAATTAATCAAAAGAAAGGCACAAAAATAATAATCCTCGCACCCATAATTAGGCAGAGAAAAGGGGAGTACAATACCTTAGTAAAAGACTATGCCAAAAAAGGCTTCACAAAAGTGAGGATAGATAGAAAAACCCAGACAATAGACAAGCCTTTCACATTAGACAAGCAGATAAAGCATAATATAGACATAATAATAGACAGGTTCACGATAAGCAAAGATATAAAACCAAGACTGACAGAAGCAGTAGAATCTGCCTTGCATGAAGCAGACGGTCTTGTGATTGCAGACATAGAAGGAAAAGAAATCCTGTATAGCCGCAACTTAGCATGTCCAAAGTGCGACATAAATCTTCCCGAATTCACTCCACGGATGTTCTCCTTCAACAGCCCCTTCGGCGCATGCCCCAACTGCCAGGGGCTTGGCACAAAGCTTGAGATAGACCCGGATCTTGTAATCCCAGACAAGACAAAGACAATAAGGGAAGGAGCGATAGTCCCCTGGAGCAGGACATTTAAAAGCTTTTATATGGCACGGCTTAAGGCAGTGGCAGAGTATTACAAATTTGACATAGACACGCCGATAGAAAACCTTAAAGACGAACATATAGATATAATTTTTTACGGCTCAAATGAAGAAAAGATAAAGACAATATATGAGTACAAGTATAGTGAAGGCAAATGGGAGACAAAGACTGCTTTTGAAGGTGTCATAAACAACCTGAAACGGCTCTACTCCCAGACAGACTCCGAGAAAAGAAGGCAGGATATAAGAAAATATATGAGAGAAGATTTCTGCACAGAATGCAATGGCAAGCGCCTTAAAAAAGAAGTCCTGGCAGTAAAGGTGAACAACAGATCAATAATAGACATAACAGACATGTCAGTAAACCAATGCTTAAACTTTTTCAACAATATAAAACTCACAGACACCGAGGCATTGATAGCAAAACTCATACTAAAAGAAATACGCAATCGCCTAAAATTCTTAAGTAATGTAGGCCTTGACTATCTCACCCTTTCAAGAGCAAGCGGAACCCTTTCAGGCGGTGAATCACAGAGGATACGCCTTGCAACCCAGATCGGCTCAAACCTCACAGGTGTGATGTACATCCTTGATGAGCCAAGCATAGGCCTCCACCAGAGAGATAATATAAGGCTTATAGACACTCTCAAACGCCTAAGAGACTTGGGAAACACCCTGATTGTAATAGAGCACGATGAAGAGACAATGCAGAATGCAGACCACATAATAGACATGGGTCCTGGGGCAGGTATACACGGCGGGAAAGTAGTGGCAGAAGGCACAATGTCAGAAATAAGAAAAAACAAAAGATCAATTACAGGACAATACCTTGAAGGAACAAAGAGGATAGATATACCCAAACAGTGCAGAAGGCCCAACGCAAAACACCTCAATATAATTGGTGCATCTGAACACAATCTCAAAAATATAGATGTAAAAATCCCATTAAATATCTTCACCTGCATAACAGGTGTTTCAGGCTCAGGAAAATCAACTCTCATAAATTCAACACTCTACAATGCGCTTATGAGATCCATATACAACTCAACTCCTCAGCCAGGGAGGCACAAAAAGATAGAAGGCCTTGAGCAGATAGACAAGGTCGTAGCAATAGACCAGTCGCCTATAGGACGAACCCCAAGATCAAACCCTGTGACCTATATAAAAGTTTTTGACCATATACGAGACATTTTCGCAAAGACAAAAGAGGCAAGAGCAAGAGGCTACAGGCCGGGAAGATTCAGCTTCAATGTAGCTGAAGGAAGATGTGACGCATGCAACGGCGACGGCATGATAAAGATAGAGATGCATTTCCTGCCTGACATATACGTCCCCTGTGAAGTATGCAAGGGAAAAAGATACTCAAGCGAAACTTTGGAAATAAAATACAAGGAAAAGACAATAGCAGATGTCCTTGACATGACAGTAGAAGAAGCTTTGAATTTCTTCATGCACATACCCCAGATAAGAAAAAAACTGGAAACATTAAATGATGTAGGACTTGGCTACATAAAGCTGGGCCAGTCATCCACAACGCTGTCCGGCGGCGAGGCACAGAGAATAAAGCTGACAGCAGAATTATCAAAAAGAGCAACAGGAAAAACAGTATATCTTCTTGATGAGCCGACGACAGGTCTTCACTTTGATGACATAAGAAAGCTCTTGGAAGTCCTTAATAGATTAGTGGAACAGAAAAACACAGTAATAGTGATAGAGCATAACCTTGATGTGATAAAGACAGCAGACCACATAATAGACCTGGGTCCTGAAGGCGGTGACATGGGCGGAAAGATAATTGCCGAAGGTACGCCTGAAGTGATCGCAAAGATAAAAGAATCTTATACCGGGCAGTTCCTGAAGAAAGTTTTGATGAAATAACAGTTATGACGCAAAAACCCCAACGACCTCATCATGCAGAATCCTATTTGTAGTGATGACAGAAGTAGTGTCTCTCCC
>JAUVES010000091.1 GCA_030594675.1 Candidatus Nanohaloarchaea archaeon | reverse complement strand
CGGTCAATCTTTCTTCAGGCCGTGAGTGGAGCAGCAATTCAGACTGGCTTTCAGGAGACTATTTAGAAAACCAGACCGCGAACAATTCAGATGATGAATTGTCTCTGGCGCATATGATGCATCCTCTGGTGGAAATCAACGCAGTTAACCCACCCTATAATTATAAAAACAACCTGACTGTTATGGCAAAGCGTGACTGGGGCGGCAATCAATGGGGTACAACTTCTAACGGATACTACCATTATTTTGACACACCGCCTGAGACATTGAACTATACTTTTTATTTCACATACACATTGTTCCAGACATCCCAGAACGCTCTGGACAGATTGTCACATATAGCGACATTTCGCAATGAGGATAATGACTGCAATATTTTTGGTATTGCCCGATATGAGGCCGATAACCATCTTTATATATGGGACGGCCCGTGCAGTCCTGATCTTGCTGAGAGTAGAAACACAGCATATAGAATAGATACAGGGGTTGTAATAACTGACAACACGCAATACAAAGTTAATGTACTTTTTGACGGTTCTGAATGGAAAATCTATGTCAATGACATTCTGGAAGAAACAATAGACAATGCCGTAAATGAAGGAAAAAACGACAAGGTGTGGCGGATAGAGCACAGCGCCGCAAATTCTCATGATGAGGATTATGCAACAAACATAACAATAAACTATTCAATACAATATCACCCTGACGGCATGTATGAATCCAATATTACAGAGATTGACGGTGCTGTGCTGAATGTCAAGCCAATATGGCATGCCAGTGAGCCTGCCGGGACAAATTATACAGTCTTTGTCTCTGCAGACAACGGGGATTCATGGTGCAATGTCACCAACAACACGCGACTGGATTCCGGCTGCGGCCTTGGAAGCGGCAACAGCCTGAAATATCGTGTCAATTTCAGTACAACCGATATTTTTCAGACAGCAGAGATACAGAACCTGACACTTGATTATGAGTACGGGCCGAAGACAGACAGCGATGGATTTTATAACTTTTCATTTACCGCTCCGCCTGTAGATGGTGAGTACATAATTGAGAACAATATCACAGGTGCAGATGGCCTGACAGGAGAGAACAGCACATGGATACTTGTCAGTGCACCGCCGACAGCAGGAGACATTGAGTGCAACAACAGTGGCGTTTGGGGCGCGTGCAATTATTCATTTTACGAAAACATAACAGGCATACGGGTTAACTGCACTCCCGCAGCCGGCAAGATAATAACCAATGCGACATATCTTATAACAAACACACCTGACAGCGAGACATTTTTGGATGCAGATAATGCCACCTCAGTTTTAGGCGACTGGTGGATATATGAACTGAATCCAGAGATAAATGTCAGCGATTCGGGAGAATGGAAAATAACCGCGCAATGCATAGATGATGTACTTGTTTCTGATTCTAACCAAACAACATGGGAGACATCATGGGGCTGGCTGAGTGTAGAGTTAGTGGACCCCATAACAGCTGCCAATGTATCAAAAGATGGGTTTTTTACATTTGAGAGCAAAGTGACCTGTATCGGCGGCGAGTGCGGCAGCATAAACGCAACACTTGACCCTGAGCAATCAGGGGACAACACAGACAGTCCCATAATAACATACGCCAACCTGTGGCCGAAAAGCGTGGCCAACGGAGACACAATGCATTTTGATGTCCGTGCAGGGGATGATGAAGGCATTGCTGGGATCACTGTTGATATCGGCGGGATAGATACGATATCTCTTACACTTTTAGAAGGAACAGAATATGACGGGCGATGGGGCGGCCAGTGGGTTGTTCATGATGCAAAGATTGAGGACTATAATGCGACAATAAGGGCCGTAAACAATCAGGGTGAATACACAGAGCATATACTTGGATGGAGAGACCCGTTGAGAATCGGTGATGGTATTGGCGTAGAGGTTTATGATGGGCAGAAATTTGTTGATCTGGATGAAAAGATTGCTGTCGCACATGATAGCATAGATGGCGAGATAACTTTTGGAGATGGCAGCAACCCGTATGGTGGCTGGACTGCCCCCGGCACAACAACAAATATCAGGAACCATATCACAGCCAACGCCACAGCAGTATACCTTGGTGTGGTTGATTATAATTCTGTTAACTGCAATAAGACTGATGGCAGAAATTACGGAGATGTTGATTACTATGATCCTGATGCTGCCGATGTCTCTTGCTGGAGAAGCAATCAGGGCAATTATTTCAAAATATTCACCGTTACATTACATTCTTTTGCTGGTCAGTGGCATTTTAACGGCAAAGTCACAGACCTTGATTATGCATCACCAGAGATAGAATCAAACCAGACATACCCTTATGAACCAATAGCGGGAGACAATATAACAATTAATGTCATTGTAAGCGACTATAACATTCCCGGCATCGAATGGGTAAATTACACATTAAAAAATCCCAAAGGAGCCAATGTCATTGACAACGAGAACGGGACATTTTATTACAACAGTTCTCTGTGGACAACATACTGGAATTCATCATATTATGTCATAGATATGCTGGGTGAATGGAATGTCACTGTTGTTGCAGGCGACGGCGACGGAAACACAACATCCAGCAGCTGGCTGTTTGATGTGGTTGACAAGTTTGTGATACCGACCACAGTTGGTGCTACACCTTTTTATACAACATCTGACAACCCTCAATCAGACACTTACTCCGCCTGCCTTGCGAACATGACGCTCGGCGATTCCTGCACCAATAACTGGACAGTAAATGCCACAGGGCCTTCAAACACGACATGGGAATTTTTTGTGTTATATAACGCGACAACATACAGCGGCTATTTCACAGACAATCAGACCGAAAAGGTGAACATAACAATACAGGACCTGACTGCGCCATCAATCACAATTACATTACCTGAAAATGAAACATATGTTACCTCGTCAATCTGGTTCAATGTATCTCTGGATGAAGCTGGTAGCTGGTGCGGCTATTCGCTTGACGGCGCTGCAAATGTGACGATGGACGGGAGCGGAACTGAATGGAATAAAGAGAATGCAACCATGACAGAAGGCAGCCATAATGTCACATTCTCCTGCAATGATACCTCAGGAAATATGAACGCGTCTGTTGTAACGGAATATTTCACAGTCGATACCATCCCGCCACAGATAACTATACTGTTTCCACAAAACAACTCCTATAACACACAATCAATCTGGTTCAATGCAACTGCAACAGACAGCCAAAGGCCTGTAGACTGGTGCGGATACACACTGGACCATTCTACAATGCCTGCATGGGCAATATACTGGTCATACATTAGGAATATTACAATCAACAACACTGCAAATTCCGAAAATCTTACAGATCATCAGGTCTTTATCAATCTGACATCATCCAACTTTGACTTCACAAAGGCGAACTCCGACGGCAACGACACGAGATTCACCTGGCTGAACAGCACATCCGGTGTTGAGGAGAACACATCATATTGGTTAGAGTCCTGGGACTCTGTTGGAGAAGAAGCTATAATCTGGGTCAATATGCCTTTTGTCAATTCCACATCTGATGGTTACATATACATGTATTACGGGAACACGGGCGCAGATACCGATAGCAATGCTTCTGAAGTATTTGACTGGACGTTTAAGGGGAACTTTACAATATCTTCTTCTGCAGATACCGAAGCATATCCTGATATCTCATTTGGCAATGACACTTTTTTAATAGCCTGGCATGACTATAGAAGCGGGACAGATTGGGATGTGTATGCAGAGATGTATAATCATACCGGCGGCTTATCCAAGGATGAATTTGTGATTGCCAATGCCGCAAACGACCAGACATACCCATGGGTCTCTTTTGGAGACGACAAATTCTTTATAACGTGGGATGACTTAAGAGACGGAAATTGGAACTACTACGCTGAAATGGACAACAGTACTGGTGATGTATCCAAAGACGATTTCGCGGTAAGCACAGATGCATATCCTCAAGGCTTTGGTTCAACTGCTTTTGGAGATGACCGGTTCTTTACACTCTGGTATGATAAGAGGCTGGGGGATAACACGAAATACGCGGTCTTTGGGGAGATATACAATACTACAGGGGATGTGTCCAAAGAT
>JAUVES010000119.1 GCA_030594675.1 Candidatus Nanohaloarchaea archaeon | reverse complement strand
AGATCGATTAAATCTACGGCAAATTTGAGCGCAAATTCTACCAAGTTATTTTTTAGCGAGCCCATATTCCAACAATTTTCTAATATACTACAGCGCTACGATAAATCAATATACTTTCGCTTAGAGGCTACCAACTTAGGTCTCGGTAAAAAATAACCTGGCATTTTTTGTCTGAAACACAAACCGCCTGTTATGTTTACCCCGTTTAATGCGAAGCCTATTTAACTAGGGCATGAGCCTTTATCCCAAACCACGCACATTTTTTATTCCAAAGCAGTGGTATAAAATATCAACCCTGATGAGAAGATTGCTTGCAGGGCATGCAATCTATTTTAACAGAAGACAATGCCCTGATATGATCTCAAAAAGATAAGCCAGATGGTCTCTAAGATATATGATATAGAAACAGAAAAAATATATTTAAAAGGCAGACGCAAAGTTCAAGTTGAGGCCAGGGATCTGTTGTGCTATTGTGCTGTTCGGGAGTTGGGAATAAGCTGCACGGATTTGGCAAAACAGTTAGGAATGACTCAGCCAGGAGTAGGATATGCTGTAAATAGAGGAGAAATAAAATGATAATCGTAATGAAGCCAAGAGCAACTGAAAAGTCAATAGAACGTGTTGTGAAAAAGATAGAAAAAACAGGAATGAGGGTGCATGTCTCAAAAGGCACGGAAAGGACAATTATCGGCGCTATTGGTGATGAAAGACTTTTGCAGCAACAGCAGTTAAGATCGACAGAAGGTGTGGAAAAAGTAATGTCTGTTTTGAAGCCATATAGATTGGCAAGCAGAGAATTTCATCCTGAAAATACAATAATTGATGTGGGTGGAGTCAAGATTGGAGGAAAAAAATTAGTTGTAATGGCAGGACCTTGTTCAGTAGAGAATAGAAAACAGATAATAACAACAGCAAAGCTTGTGAAAAAAACGGGAGTAGAGATATTAAGAGGAGGAGCATTCAAGCCAAGAACATCTCCTTATGATTTTCAAGGATTGGGTGAAGATGGGCTAAAGCTATTGGCAGAAGCAAGAAAATTAACCGGCTTGAAGATTGTAACAGAGGTTATGGAAACAGAGGATGTTGCATTGGTTGCGAGATATGCTGACATATTGCAGATAGGAGCAAGAAACATGCAAAATTTTAAGTTGCTAAAGGCAGTTGGGAAGATTGACAAACCTATTTTGCTGAAGAGAGGCATGTCTGCAACATTAAAAGAATTTCTTATGTCAGCCGAATACATAATGTCGGAAGGAAATCATAAAGTTATATTATGTGAAAGAGGGATTAGAACTTTTGTTGAGTATACAAGGAATACTTTGGATCTTAATATTGTTCCGGCAATAAAAAAGCTCAGCCATTTGCCGGTTATAGTTGATCCAAGCCATGGAACAGGCGAATATGAGTTTGTAATTCCGATGTCAAAAGCAGCGATTGCCTGTGGTGCAGATGGCTTGATGATAGAAGTTCATCCAAACCCTGAAGAAGCAGCATCAGATGGTGATCAATCATTGATACCAAAA
This sequence comes from Candidatus Nanohaloarchaea archaeon, assembly GCA_030594675.1. Lineage (GTDB taxonomy): Archaea > EX4484-52 > EX4484-52 > EX4484-52 > GLR71 > GLR71. The sequence goes on along the minus strand of JAUVES010000119.1, from coordinate 1,898 downwards.
AGATTTGAAAATTTAATGAGAGAGATAAAACCAATTGCTAAAGCTGTCAAAAGGGATATGTAAAATGGAAAAAATTAGGGTTAATCTAAAAAAACAGATTGATAATTCTTATGATATTATAATAGGTGAGAATCTTCTAAATAAAATTCCTAAAGAGCTGAAACAAAGGCCATTGGCTAATAAATATATTATAATAACAGATTCTAATGTAGAAAAGCAATATGGAGATATTCTACTGAAAGAGATGAAAAAAAATGGATTAAAGACTTACTTAATAAGTTTTAAAGCAGGTGAAAAAAGCAAGACAAGAAAGACAAAGGAAATAATAGAGAATAGAATGATGGAATATGATTTAGGTAGAGATACTTTAGTGATTGCAGTAGGTGGAGGAGTAGTCGGAGATATAGCAGGATTCGTAGCAGCCACTTATTACAGAGGAATCAGCTATATACAAGTACCTACAACATTGCTTGCATTTGCTGATAGCTCAATAGGAGGAAAGACAGCAGTTAATACAGGATTTGGAAAAAATCTGATAGGGGCATTTCACCAGCCAAAAAGGGTTTACATAGATACAACAACATTAAAGACTTTACCAAAGAAAGAAATGAAAAACGGGATAGCAGAAACAATAAAGCACGCTGTTATTAAGGATAAAGGCTTTTTCAGATATCTTGAAAAAAATGTTAAGCAATTGATAAAAAAAGACCCTGTTGTGATTGAATATATAACAAAGCGCAATTGTGAGATAAAGGCAAAGATTGTTGAGATGGATGAAAAAGAAAAAGGGCAGAGAAAAATACTCAACTATGGTCATACAATTGGTCATGCAATAGAAGCTGCATCTAATTATAAGATGACTCATGGAAATGCTGTTGCATTGGGAATGGTTGCAGCAGTAAAAATATCTATAGAACTTGGTTATATGTCGATGAAGGATATGATTAGGCAGAATAACCTGATTGAAGCTGCAAAGCTGCCAGTGATTTTGCCGGATATCAGCATAGAAAATATTATCAAAGCAATGCGGTATGATAAAAAGATAATTGATGATAAGATTATGTTTGTTTTGCCTAAAAAAATCGGGGATGTTTTTTTTACTGATGAAGTTTCTTTAAAATTGGTAAAGAAGGTTCTTGATGAGTTAAAGGTTAAAAAAGTAAACAATCAATAAGGCATGGAAGTTCTTCCACCATATACAATGGAAGGGAGAGCAGGAGGTTGCTGTAATGTGACTGACTTCCTGTATTGTCGGTAAATTCAGGTCAAAACGTATTGCAGCAGGGGCATATAGACGGGGACGCCCTTAGCATATAGACGGGGACGCCCTTAAATTTCTAAGTTGACAGTGTGATGGGGCGAGAAAATAGCGCGCGAGAACGATTACCAGTTACCGGACAAACTCAAGCCATTGTCATTTTCCGTAATGATTTTATAAACTGCTAACATATATTGTCTGGAAACCATATAATGTCAATATCTTTTGGCTGTCATACCGTGCATGATTGTACTGTTCTGTCTCCGGGGATAACAACTTGACAAAAGGCGACACTGCTCTATATAATTAAAATTAGGGCTTGATAGACGGGGGTATGGACAACAGATAGCTCACAAACACTTACGAAACAGCCGAATATCTTAGGCAACTGTCATTTACCCAAATAAAAAAAGAGGTATTTATTATGAACGATCACGGAACACACAGGACATGGCACTTCGGCTTGATTATAGCCATAATCGTAATGATCTATGGAATCATCTACGCTCTTCCTGGGATGGTACAAGCTGGACAATCTGGCGAAGGGCTTCCGTTCCTTGCCTCGAAGCTGCCGGATCTGAGCGGACTAGTCTGGATGGAAGACGACCTGTTCCTTGCAGTGCATGACGCCAAGAACCCC
>JAUVES010000009.1 GCA_030594675.1 Candidatus Nanohaloarchaea archaeon | reverse complement strand
AGTCATAGCATATGACTCCGGCAATGTATCATTGAAAGAAGAGAACACATCCATCAATGTTACAGACATTTATAATGTGACTCTTGAAATCTTAAATCCGACAGGCATTGTTGATCGTCTGGTAAATGCGACAATAACTGTGAAAAATGCAAGAGAGGAATACATAGGAAATGCAACTCTTAACTGTACTTATGGCGCAGGTCCTTTGACAAACATAACTGATTATGGTAATGGTACCTATGATCTGAATTTCACAGCTCCTGCATCAACAGGCACTTATACGTTGAACTGCAGTGCTGAAAAGTTAAACAATACAGGTATGGATTCACAATTATTTTATGCTGAAACAAGCCAGACTGAGATGTCGCTTGAAGTTTCACCGCAGAATCATACATCCTCAAACATATCTATTTTTCTTGAAGATTCATTTGACATTTCAGTAAATGCCACAGACATCGGCGGCGCAAATGCAAAATCAGTAAATATCTCTTTATATCTCTCCCAAAATCTGACCGCTAACTCTACTTTTGAGTCCTGCGGAGATGTAGCCATGAATGACTCCTGCCTAAAAGACTTCAATATTACTGTTGCAAGCAGTACACCGCCCGGAAATTATACATTCAATATAAGCGTGATATGGTTAAATCTAAATCAGCTTACAAATACGACCAATATATCATTTATAACTTATGTCCTCTCAAATCCTATACTTGATACAATAGATAATAATGTATCAGGCATTGTAGCTGACGGCAAGACTATGGCTGTCGGAAATTTCACAGTTGATTCCATTGGTAATGACGATCTGAAAAACATAACTTTTAATGTTTCAGGTCTTTCAGATTTTACAATAACATTCTCTCCTGAAAATATATCATCATTATCTTCAAATACATCACAGTCTGTCCTTGTAAATGTTACTGTGCCGCAGGATTATGCTTCAGGAAATTATACAGGGACAATAAATATAAGCTCCGTTGACGGCGGGTCAAAAAATATTACATTAAATGTAAGCGTGCCGGAAACAACAATATTATCATTGCAGAAAGTTCCGCAGAATTATACTTCTTCAATAATCTCTCTGTATTCTGGAGATTCATTTGATGTGGTAATCAATTTGACAAATACAGGTATTGCAGATGCCAAGGATGCAAACATGACCCTGGTAATGCTCCAGAACATCACATCAAATTCTACTTTTGAGCAATGCAATCGTCTAAATGCAAGTGGCTTCTGTGAAAAAATGTTTAATATAAGCATTAGTAATTATACCTCTCCTGGAAATTATACTTTTAACATAACAGTAGAATGGATCAATCCCGATTTGTCATTGAATTCTACTATATTTAATTTTACCGTTCAGATAATGTCAAATCCAATAATTGATGTCTTAGGGAATGTATCAACAGCATTGCCTGACAATTCTTCTGTGCTTGCTGGAAATTTCACAATATTCAATTTTGGGAATGATAATATGACAAACACAACATTTACAGTATTAAATCTCCCGGACTTCACAATAACATTCAATCCAGTCAATATCTCAAATGTAGAAGTTAATATATCTCAGATGGTTTTTGTAAATGTATCAGTGCCTTTTGCTTACTCGCCTGGAAATTACACAGGAACAATAAACATAACATCAGTTGATGGCGGCTATGATACAGTTGAGCTCAATGTGACTGTCTTATCAAGGCGTCAGTGGGATATAACGCCTAAGTCATGTGAGAGGGCAGAAAACCCTGACACAGGCACAGTTTGTCTTGTCTCTATTAAAAATACAGGCAATGTTCCCATAAACATAACTGTAAACCCTATAGATGTGAATTATACATCAGTCAATGAGACTAACATGACAATCCCTAAAAATTCCACATATGTCATTGAGTTCCTCTATAATGTAACAAATGTGACAAAAGGTTTTTATTATGAAAACTATACCTTAAACACAACCAATCTCGATGCCGTGCCATTATCTTATGATTTTAACATAACGCTTATACCTCATATCGTGCCGTTGTTTTCTATCAACATGAGCGAGAATGTAGCTCCGCAAAAGACAAATATAGAATTTTTTGTAAATGTTACAGATAGGTCCACGACTGGTATAAACTGGACATTTATGAATGTCACCATACCAAATGGCACAGTCGAGGTCTATAATATATCTCACATATCAACAGATGGAAATTTAAGCCAGTGGTATTTCAATTATTCAGGAAACATGTCTGCATTCATAAATTATTCAGGAAATGTATCAAATTATACAGGCAACACCACAGTATATGGTATCTATAATGTGACAATATATTCGCAGGACAATACAGGAGTTATTGGTGTAAATAATCTTAGCTTTAAAATTTATACAGCCATTGTTATTGGTTTCACTCCGGGTTCCACAAAATATTATCAGGGGTCTACAGGCTCTATCTATTATACTCTGACAGATATTATGGGTGCAGGGATTTATGGTGCTAATGTAACCATCTCTCTTATTGATCCTTTAGGAAATATTATATATGTAAATAATTTCACAACAGATTCAACTGGACAGGTATCTCCTATACCTACTTTTTATCTTGCAAATGATGCCCCTGTAGGAGACTATAATTTTACAGCAAATCTGTCATATTATGATTCGGTTTTGGACATGGTCCTTAACTCCTCTAAGAATGCAACATTTCTTCTCCAGTCAGGAAGCTCTGGCGGTGGCGGAGGGCTGACAACAGACCTTGAAACTGCAGTTGTATGGTATCCTGATAATGTGATGCGTTTTGAGATGTGGTTTTCTTATGCTGGTAATGTGACCGATCCTGATAACATGACGCTTTTCGTATATGATCCTGCAGAGAACCTGTATTTTAACATAAATTTAAGTGATGCCAACAGAACCTCTAAAGGCCTTTATCATTACAAGTATGCCATGCCCATAAATTCGTCATCCGGCTACTATTTTGCAATCCTTACAGCATCAAAAGACGGTTTCGTAAGTCAGACTGTAAAACCGTTCCGTGTTGCAAAAGGTGGTCCTTATGATGTCCGTGTAACAATATTGCCTCCTTTGGAAGTGCCTCGCCAGGATTATGTCAATTTTGAGATATTGATAGAGAATATGGGTGAGGTGACGCAGGATGTATTTCTTGATTATTGGGTCTCATCTGAAAATGAGACATATTATTATACTAGTGAAGCCGTGCTTACACCGGTCGGCGTCAATGTGACTATATTAAGGAACGCATACATATTTTCAAACCAGTATATCGGGTTGAATACGCTTAACGTCAAGGCAACATATGATACTGTGCAGGCGCCGATTACTGCAACCGCAACTTTTGAAGTTATTGAAATGGATGTAGATCCCCCTCCATCTTCAGAGATACCAGTATATTACCCGCCTTCAACTGGAAGTTTTCTGGATGATAGTTCTGATGAGGACTCATATGCTGACCTGGATCCGATTCCAGAGTTTGATAAGGATTACAGTATTGATATTGAATCCTATAATAAAGAGATAAACATTGTACAGGGCTGGACAGATATTACTGGGGTCCGTGTCAGGAACAACGGTAATCTTGAGCTAAATAATATAACCTTGACGCTGGCAGGCATATCTACTTCATGGTTTAATATCACACCAAAAAAATATGAGGAAATACCTTCAGGAAACAGCGTGTTATTTCTTATAGAATACAGGATACCCAAAAATTCAGAATCAGGCGCATATCCTTTTACACTTATCGCAAATTCGGATGAGGTCGTGACCGATAAGTTAGGCCGCCTTGTTGTATTCACATCAATTGAAGATTTGATAAGGCAGGATATAATAAATCTTAAGATTGAGCTTCATAAGCTTGAAGATGATACCCGTTTTTCACAGGATATAGGAAAAGATGTAAGAAGGGTCTGGGGAATTATTGAGCAAGCATGGATACAGATTGGGCTTGCTGAAGATAATCTGGACAACAAGAAATATGATGAAGCTCTTCAGAATATACAGGTGGTGTCCGGATTGATAAAGCAGGCCAAGATGATCCTTGAGGGCTCATATGATGTTGAAGATTCTGGCTGGATGGACAGTGTCTGGTTTTTTGCCTTAAAAATCCTGATATTGCTTGCAATCTTTGCATATATCAGTGTGTGGTGGATTAGAAAGAAAGACAAGTACAAATTGAAAGCATCACTTAAGCGATATATGAGAAGATCTTTGAGCAAAGAAGAGATAGCTGCTCGGAAAAAAGACTTTGAAAAAGATAAAGAAAAGATTCAAAGAGTATTGACGCTTTTAGACACAGAATCCAAAGATGGTATAATAAACAAGGAATCCTATACTGAATTGAAGCAGCTTAATGAGAGTAAGATCCTTAATCTGGATAAGAAGATAAAAAAGTTGAAATGATTTATTTTACTTGTGTTGATAATATTCTCTCGTTCGCAGTTGATTGTTTTCTCTTGTTTGCATAAGAGCTATATCTTTTTTCAAAAAATACAGTCAAGAATATAAGGCATGCAAATATTGTCAATACAAGTACGCTTGTAGTATAGCTTACTATATCATTTATTGTATGATATATAGCGCCATCCGTTGTTGTGCATTGTGTCTTTCCGCCTTGCATGAGGAATGAATATTCTATATTTGCTATGCCTCCAAAGTTTTCACAGATGTTTGCATCTATAGATTCATGGAAATATGTATGCGTAGCATTGATTAACATGAACATGAAAAGTATGATTAATACATCTGAAAAATAATGTTTCATATATTGTTTTTAATATTATCATGTTTAAATATATATATGGTTCTTCTATAATGTAATCTGTGATAGTAAATGGTATTCTCATATTCAAAAAAACAAGTTCACACAACCTGCTATATCTTCATGATTTATATATTCATCTCTTTCATCCTGGCAGTTCCTGTATCTGCAAAAGAGTTTCAGGTCGGTGTTTCTCCATTAGTTCTTGATCTTGGGACCTTGGAGAGGGGAGAAAAAGTTGTAGGTTCATTTTTTATTGTAACTTCATCCTCGGATGAGATTGTCGTTAAATTAAAATCTTTGCCTATAAATTTTGATTATTTTAAGAAATCTGCAAATTCAGATATAGTAAATCTTGCTTCAGAGGAGGACAGTTCAGGATGGGTATATTTTCCAAACAACCCTTATGTGCTCAAATCCACCAATGTCTCATTGAACACTAAAGGCGGGACCATATCAGACTGGAAAAAAGTAAATTTTGTATTGGAAGTTCCAGATGATGCACAGCCCTGTTATCATGCATTCAGGATAGCGCCAACACCGTATATCAGCAAAGATTCAGGCAGTTCCGTAAGTATAGTTGCATTGGTGGCAATCACTGTAAAATTTAAAGTTGATGGTGTTTGTGTTGTCAGCGGAAATGTATTGGATATCATGCAGGGCAGTTCAGGCAATAATGTTATTCTTGATGTATATTTTCAGAATACAGGCACTGCAACATTCTCATCATATAGCCCGGATATAGCAATCTCTTATGAGAATGGCACATTGGTTGATGCAGGACATTCAGCATATGTATCTGTACTGCCTGGTGAGATTGGAATCTTAAGTGCCAGTTTCAATCCTGAAAAGATACCTCCGGGTAACTATATTGTGAATTCTACAGTATTGTATAATATAAATTCATCATCAAAACAGGTTATGTTATCTATAGAGACGCCAAAGATTATTCCAAAAGCAGAAGTTTCTCACCTGGATATCCCTAAAGGGAATAACATATTCTTGATAATATTGATAATAATACTGGTCGTTGCATATCTCATTTACAGGAAAGGCGATAGAAATGCACGGAAAGTATAGGGTGATTATATAAAAATCGGGAATTAAAACCCTATTTTCTCATAAATTATATAAGCACTCAGGACTAATTTATTTTAGTTTGCTATGAATAAATCATCAAAAAATAAAAAAATAAAAAAATATACTATATTTTTGCTAATAATTCTGTTTATATTTCTATTTTTTAAGGCAGATATATTGATTATGCCATATCTTGAACCTGATACGCTTGTGACTGACCATACAGTTTTATATGATGATAATCTGTTCTTCACTTATGAGATAAGCAAATATCCTACCTCTGTAGAGATAAGTAAGAGTAAAGGGCAGAATATATCAATTGGCTTCTCTTTAGAATCTACAAGTCTTGATTTTGGAATAGTGCCAACAGGCGGAGCCATGGGAGTGCGTTTTTTGACCCTGAAAAATACACAGGAGGATACAGCAAAGATGCTGTTTTTTTCATACGGAAATATATCTTCAATGATTCAGTATAATGACAATAATTTTTATCTTAAGCCTGAAGTTATTAAAGATATAGAAATTATGCTCAAGACAGATAAGAATACTCCTGTGGGAAATTATTCAGGTGAAATAAACCTGGTTATCAAGAGGGCAAAATACAGTTTTATGACATTATTTTTATGATTGGTGCATGCTATGTTAAAAAACAGGCAATTGGCTTTATTGTTTACCTTAATGCTGATTCCTGCCGTATACGGCACATCCGTTGAAGTCAATGTTATTGAATTATTGAATACTGATGTAAAATATATTGATTGTTGCATGTTAAACAGCAATGTTATGTCTGCAAGCTACGATGTGTTCAATTCAGGAAGTGTTGCCTATGCAGCCCGTATTCGGCTTGATATATTAGACGAGACCAAAAAAGTCACATCAATCTGGAGTAGTGAATCTCTGCTTAATCCAGGTGAGAGAGACACAATCAATATGTATTGGTATGAGCCGGAAGACAAAATAATTACAGCAAATGCAAGGCTTTACAGAGCTTATGATATTGTTGATATTGAGGATATTACATGGGTATTTAACAAGGCAGCAACATCTTCAGATGCGATAGATATTGATAAGATTCGTGTATATGATGATAAGATAAAAATCAGGATAACTGCAAAAAATGATACAGGAAAGATAATAGTTTATCCTGTGAAATATACAACTGGATGGCTTTTTGAGCAGGCAGTCATTGAAGATGTGATTGCAGGAAAATCAAGATCCACACAAATGTATTATGATGCTGGCCTGTTCCGTGAAGCAGAGATTACCTTGGTCGCTGTAAGTGAGGATGGAATATATTATGGTGAAAAAACATTTTTGCTCAAGAAAGAATCAGGCATCAGAAAATGGATAGGCATGTTTATGGATTTATTTGATTGATTTAAGGTGATATGTATGAGATGGGGGATATTTTTATTTATTTTCATATCCTTGTTATCTCTGGGAAATTTTGCATATGCATTCCCTGAAATCAACAATCTTTATGTCCAGTCGCAGGAGATCTGGCTTGGTGAGACAGAAACTATCTTCCTTAACTGTACCGATGACAACGGTTCAGCGATATCCGGCGTATATGCAGACATCAGTACTTCAACCGCATTGTTTCCCGGAAATTCTTTCCTTTCTGATGCGAACAGCACATATTGCCTGGCTATCTCAACTGCAGAATCATCAAATTTCAATAAGGCAGGGACTTTTGATGTCATCACTTATTGTGAAAATGAATTGGGCGAATCAACAAATTCTTCAATATCATTCATTGTCTCAAATCTAAGTATTGAGATAAGCGATATGGCATCACCGATATATATCGGGGATATAGCAGAGGTAAGCCTATTTGTCAAAAAAGACGGAAACACGATAACATCTAATGATGTATCTTTCAGTATGTTTATTAATAATGAAGCAAGATCTTTTGCATCGCAGCCTTATTATGACTTTGAGAAAGGGTGGGTTTTGAGATTTGAAATTAATGCACTTGTATCTGCACCCTCCATCCTTTCCATATCAGCAGATTATTCAGGTGCTAAAGTCTCAATAGATAAGGCTGTTGATATCATATCCCCCTTAGATTTTTCAATTACTGATATTGATGAGGATTGGGTGTCTTCAGGAGATACAATCACAGCAACACTCAAGGCAACCTATCGCGGCACTCCAATAACTATATTGGAAGATTATATATCTGTTCGCCTGGATTCAACAAAGGTAGATATTTTTGATATTTCATCTTCTTCCACAAGCAATGCTTATGATCTGGCATTTGAGCTCCCTTCTTTATCTGCAGGCAGGCATAAGCTTAAGATTGATTTTGATGATAATTCTCATACAGTTCAGGATTCAGAAAACATAATATATGTCATCTCTGCTTCAGGAGTAATCTTTTCAGACACGGGCAACCATAAGGTTGACCTTATTTTTGATTCCGGAAGTCTCAGAAAAGAGGTCAGGACTGATATTTCAGGAAAATATTCAATCTCATTCCCTCCAGATGACTATAATATACAGGTAAAAGATGATTTTGCAGTGCTTGACATATTTGATGCAGACATAGATGCTTTTGAAGACCCTATAAAATATCAATCTCTCTATACGACCCATGTGGGTGGCATTTCAGGTGAAGGCGTATTCTATTATGCATTAGCATCAGAGCTGGATTATTTATCTGCCAACATCAAGATAAAATACGATTCTGCAAAAATCAATGATATCTCATCGATTGAAGTATATGCATGCAATAGCTGGAATACAGGAAACAGGAAATGTAATTCAGAATGGACCATTATTCCCTCAGTTATAGACAGCCTGAGAAAGACCGCAACAATTTCTGATGCAGTGATTGGTGCAGCATACATTGTGGGTAGCAAGGATTCTTTGAGCCTTGGAGCAGCTCTTGAAAAGGTGAGTTATAATATCAATGAGGATATAAGGATAACTGGCTTAAGCCAGGACAGCGCAAAAGATATAGTGCCTGATGCAATCTTGAACGCATCTATTGAAGCAACAGCCATAACTGCATCATCAGTCTCAGATTCAAAAGGGCTTTTTTCTTTCAATATACAAAATCCCGGTGTTGAGGGCAATTATACACTTCTTGTAGAGTTGTCTAAAGACCCTTATATCTCATCACAGAAACAGATAATTTTTGAGGTTGTAAAAAGCAAAGATGTCTCTGTAGTAAGTTCTGATACTGTCAGGTTAAATCTAGGCGAATCTTCCGAAGTGCAGTTTCTTGTGATAAATACGGGTGAAGCTGATCTGTCAAATATTTCGATTTCATTGAAAAATATAGAAGACAGTTATTATCAGATGATATACCCCGAAACGATTGATATCTTAAAAAAGTCTGAAGAAATTCCAGTAATTGTTTATTTCATAATACCAGAAAATGCGACTGTCGGCATTACAAGTGCATCTTTTGAGATTTCAGGTATCGGTTTTTCTAAAGGGCATGGTTTTGTGATGAACATACTTCCACTGAGAAACGAAAGTATAGATACAGTATCCGTATCATCAGACACTTCAGAAACCCTTTCATCTTTTGATATATTTCCTTCAATTGGTATGCCGACAGGACAATCTTTACAGATAATAGCCCAGAGTGGAGCTATATATCTTGCAGTATTTGCATTCATCAGCATTTCAACAGCACTTCTGTTCAGGAAACGAAGGCTGACAACTCTATATGACCAGGAATTAAGAAAAATTAATAAACAGCTTATATTTGATATCCGCAATAATATGCTCCAGACAATAAAGACAAAGCAGAGTATGGTTTCCCGGAAAGAAAAAAAACCAGTTAAAACCAAAAAAAGAAAAAAGGTGTTGAAAAATTGAAAAAAAGATATCTTCTGTTTTTTTTGATATCCACCTTATCCATACTCATGCCTTCAATCTATTCTCTTCAGCAGAATCTTGTTGTGAACAGTAATTTTACTTCAGGAAGCTCTACCGGATGGACATATTATAAAGATTACCCCAGTGTATGGTATTTTGAAGCGACTGAAACCAAATCTATAAAAACTTCAGTGTATCATGACGGGAAACAGGCAGATGTCGGGCAAGAAATTGAAGTCGAATTGACAAAAGATGGTGAAATCTACACCCAAGAACAGGACTTTACATGGGGGGTTCTGGCAATTAATACCCATAAATCAATATATTTAGAAAATGAAACAGTATTTATTGGGATTGCAGTTTTAGATGATAATGGCCACATGGTTTGCGATGCTGATGTTGCTTTAGGGATTATTGATCCAAATGATAAAAAAACAATCTTGTCAACTAAAAATGGTCTAATAAAGATAAGTCCTGAATGTTCTGTTTATAGTGTTACTGATTTACCTGATTATTACACAAATTACACAGTGAATTCTGCCGGGACTTACATACTGAATTTAACAGCAGTCACATCTAATGGTGTTAGGACTATTACAGATGAAATTACAGTACAGACTTCTGTTGATTTCGATGTTGCAAGAGATGGGCCAACAAGGATTTATCCTCCCGTTCCGTATGTGATGAACTTCACAATCAAGGCAAATAGAAACTATATTGGATTAATCAAAGAATATATACCTGCATCTTTTGAAATAACACCACAGCAGGGTCTGTCTATAACAACCACTGGTGATACCAAGGAATTGACATGGGATAAAAATCTTATCAAAGGAGAAACATATAATATTTACTATGGGTTTGATGCTCCGGATATTTCACCTTATCTATATGCTTTAGGTGAATTACAGATTGGTGGCTGGCAGGAAGCAAGATATTGGTATTTGGCTGTCGATTCAATCACGATTACACAATATGCAACAAGTTATACAGATGCCCCTGATTTAGATGGTGCAGTTGATGTCAGCGCACTTCACCAGGCAGATACTACGACTATAGATACAAATAATAATCTGGATAACGGAGGAACCTGGGTTGTAGTGGCTGATTATGACAATGAAACTATACCTGCCGGTTCATCTGTAAATGTGATAAATGCAACTTTTGTATGGGATACAGATAGTACTTTAACTGATGAAGCAGGAAGCTGGGCAAAATTATGGATAGGTGATAATGAATCAGGAACCCCTGTGTGGTATCTGCTGGAAGAGTGGAACAGCACCAATACAGCTCCCAGTGCTTATACCACTTATTACTATGATACCTTAGCTGACAGTACCTCCATAAAAGATATAATAAATACTGCAGAAAAAGCAAGCAAAATGGCCATGAATTTTACTGCTTATGAAATTAGTAGCTCAAATGTTGATATACTGCTTGACCACCTCATCATAAATGTTACTTATATTGATGAGATAGCACCGCAGATTACTATTGTTTCACCTGAGAACAAGACGTACAATACGAGTTCTGTGTGGTTCAATGTTACTTTAAACGAAGATGGTGACTGGTGCGGTTATTCTCTTAACGGTGCAGCAAATGTGAGCATGGAGGGAAGCGGCACGACATGGTACAAAGAGAATTCTACTATGACTGATGGTTCTCATAATGTGACTTTCTCCTGCAATGACACTGCAGGAAATATGAACGCTTCAGCGTCCACAATCTATTTTACAGTTGACACCACATATCCTCAATATTCTCTCAACCAGACCAACTCTACAGAAGCCGGAACCGACACCCTCTTCAGCCTTTACTGGACTGACAACATAGCCCTCGCAGGTTACATCTTTTCATTCGACAATGGCACAGGCACATTTGAAAACGGTACATACACAGAGATGACAGGCACCGGCAATTGGTCCAATGCCAGCAGGCAAATAAATTCAACAGTTGGTGCCTTGATAAGATGGCGTGTATATGCAAACGATACTGCAGGAAATATGAATGTCTCAGATATATACAGTTTCAACACTATTGACTCAACACCTCCTCAAATAACGATACAATCTCCGTTGAACAAGTCTTATAATTCAACATCTGTCTGGGCAAACCTGACATTAAATGAAGATGGTGGCTGGTGCGGCTATTCTTTAGACGGCGCAGCAAATGTCACAATGTCAAACACATCCGCAGCAGACTGGTACATCCTTGTTGAAAGCCTGTCTGAATCAAGTCACTATATCACATATTCATGCAATGATACTTATGGCAATATGAATTCTTCAGAAGTCACAGTATATTTTTCAGTTGATATAACATTACCCACACTTAATGTGTCATCTCCTGATAACATAACATACAGCAGCAAGCAGATAGATTTGAATGTCAGCGCAGATGAAGACATAGATGCATGGAGATATAGCATAAACGGCAATGCTAATGTTACCTTTAGCCCGAACACGACAATAACAGCAATAGAAGGTATCAACAACATAACAGTCTATGCGAACGATACTGCAGGAAACCTCAACAGCACAACAGTATATTTCTCAT
>JAUVES010000068.1 GCA_030594675.1 Candidatus Nanohaloarchaea archaeon | reverse complement strand
TCAATTCTTACTGTTTCTTGGAATCCTGTCTCATCTTTTGCAATGTCTGAAGCGTCTGATGGGAGGACTTTTACCTGTGTCTTTATATTGTCTGATGTGGTGTAAAGTTTTCCGTCAGTTATCTCTATCTCATTTGATGTGACTGCTTCCATATTGCCTGATCTGAGGATTAGGTTTCCTGTGTCTTCTTCCTGTTTTATTGACACTTTACCGGAATATAGTGATTCTACCTGTTTCTCTTTGATTTCTGCAACCATCTCTACAGTGTTGCCTTCTCTTATATGGATGAGATTTCGGGGCTGTTCCTGTACAGTCCTGCCTTTTGAGAGGGGTGCGTTCAGGCTGTATTGTTCACTTGCGCTTACCTTTACATAATCTGTGTGAAGGGCGTAGCCTGTTGCATAGGTTATGAGCTCATACATTCCTGATTCAAGTTTTATTGAGTCCTGTCCGTCTGCTCTGATTGTGCCGATGACTATTTTTGGTTCGTTGTATATGTTTAATCTTGGTTCTATTATGGTAGGTTCTATCCTGCCTGTATTTGGCTGTGTTGATACTACACCTTGGCCTCCACCGGCAACTGAAGTTATCTGCGGCTCTGTCTTTAATATGTTTGCTGTGAGCTGTTCTGCTGTATTGACCATTGTTCTGGATATAGTTTGGGTATTTGCTGGATATGATGGTTCTGTATATCCTGTTGACTGTCTTATTATTATTGTTGTTGCATCTTCTACAGGATTTCCAGTCTCCCTGTCATATGCTTTTACTTTGAGGGTTGCATCTCCCTGAGGTGGCTGGACACCAGCTACCAGGACTATAATGGAAGTTTTTGCTTCTTCTTTGTCTTCATTGCTTATGTATGCTGTGAGTACTACCTTATCTCCTTTGTGGCTTGATGTGTCCCATTTATAGTTGCATGTCATCCTGTATTCCTGTTTGCATGCTGTAGTGTCTATGCATGAGCTTACTGTTTCTGTGCAGTCTCTTAGAGGAAGTGATGTAGCTGTTGGGTCGTCTCCTATGCTGAGTGTCATTGTATTTAGGGGGCTTAAGCTTTCTGCAATTATTATTATATCTACTGGTCCTGATACTTTGCTTTCGTCTTTAGGATTTTTGAATTTTATAGCTATATCTTTTTTCTCTTCAAGTATGCATGCACCGTCTTTGCATCCGTCTGGGCAGATGTATCTCTTTGTCCTTATCTCATCACCTTCGCAATAGTGCTCTTCTACTGCTCCGCAGGTTATTGTCCCTACTTCTGTGCACTCTATACAGGAATCTGTCACTGCACTGCATGTTCCTGTCATATCATCTGTATTGCATACTGATGTTGTTCCCTTTACATAGAAGTCTTTGCCACCGTCTGAGTCTGTGCATGTCTGGGAGGTATCTATTGGTTCGGACAAGCTTATATCAGGGATACCTGGAGCGAATGCTGCGCTGCCAAGAATCAATAATCCACATATTAAAAAAGAAAAAAGTAAAAGTGGATTTGAAAATGATCTATTTTTTTTCATATCTATCGCCTTTTTAATTTTATACTAGCGATTATACCTGTAAGCATTATAAAGGCTGGGTTTTGTTCGGGTGCATTACCGAAAGTAAAGATTATCTGGCGATTGATATTCTAGACCATCTTTATGCCTAGTGAATCGCCTATGTTTCTGTCATCTTCACCGAGTTCCTGCGGTCCCAGAATGTATTGGGATTTTATCCCAGTTATTATTGTGATTACTCTTATCTTTCCGTGCATGCTGTCTTCCACTCTTGCACCCCAGATTGTTGATGCATCAGGGTCTAAGTGCTTTGATACGAAATCGCCTATCTCTCCAATCTCGCTCAGCTTCATGTCAGGACCACCTGCTATGTGTACAAGTGCACCTGTTGCTCCGTTGAAGTCTACATCAAGGAGAGGGTTTGACATTGCTTCTTCTACTGCTTCCCTTGATCTTGCGGCTGTACTGCTCTCACCTATACCTATAACTGCGACTCCACCGTTTTTCATTACGGATTTTACATCTGCAAAGTCAAGGTTTACTATAGATGGTGTTGCGATTGTCTCAGTTATGCCTTTTATCATGGTGACGATTATCTCATCTGCTACTGCAAATGCCTGCTGCAGAGGCATCTCTCCTGCAACTTCCAAAAGCTTATCATTCTCTATCACTATCACTGTGTCGCATTCCTGTCTTAGCTTTGCAAGGCCTTCTTCTGCCTTTGGTATTCGTCCACCTTCTATCTTGAATGGCATAGTAACTACTCCTATTATGATTGTATCAGATTTCTTTGCCATCTTTGCTATTGCTGGCGAGCATCCTGTACCTGTTCCCCCACCCATGCCTGCAATCATGAAGATAAGGTCTGCCGGCTTGAGTGCTTTTTCAAGTTCTGATGATGATTCTTCTGCAGCCTCTTTGCCTATATTGGGGTAACCGCCTGCGCCAAGGCCTTTTGTTACTTCTCTTCCTATAAGAATTCTTTTGTCTGCCTTTGTTATTTCAAGGTGCTGTTTGTCTGTGTTTACTGCCAGTGTGTCTGCACCTTTTATACCCATTGACTGAAGCCTTGTGATTGCGTTGTTTCCCATTCCGCCTGCTCCAATTACCATTATTCTTGCATCTTCTACATCAGTGAAAGTGTCTGCTGCTGCCTGCAACTGTTCTGGCTGGGGTCTTGTGAATGCCTGATCCTGCTGTATTGCCTGTGTCATTGGCTGCTGCTGCGGTGCTTCCTGCTGCGGCATAGATTGAACCTGAGGCTCAAAAGAGACTGATTCCTGCTGTTGAGGCTGCGGCGTGAGTGCTGGCTCTTCCTGGACTGGTGCTGATTGGTATGCGTTTTGCTGCTGTGGCTTTGGTGCAGTTTCCTGGCTGGCAAAAGGGGATGTATTCTCTGTATTGTATTGCTGGGTCCCTGCATTTATGCTAGACTCATTATTCTGCGGTGTCTGTTCCGCTACGTTCTGTTCTTCAGAACTTTTCCTGGCTGCAAGCGCGCTTTCTATGAATGATCTCATTTTTATTACCTCTAAAAATATACCCGATTTTTGGTTTCTATATATAGGTTTCGGTTAATATTATAGACTATTCTTTTATATATAAACCTTTCGGTTCTGTGGTGATGATGTTGTGTTCTGAAAAAATTAGATTAACATTAAACATTGACCACCAGTCATGGTCAATTAACTTAATATATGGCTTATGGTCATGTATGTTGTATAGTATGAATTGATAAGGATTTATGATTCCTATTTGCAATAATATGTATAAAGCTTTTTGATTAAGACTATTATGGCTATCTACTGGTGATATTTATGACAGGTGATATGGGTGCAGATAAAGCAACACAATTGACCAGAAAATTTTTAGAAGATAATTATGGGAACATATCAATGCTATTATATAGAATAGAGAGTGCAGAGCGTAATTCTAAGGAAAATATCTACAAGGTGGTGTGCAGTATTTTACCAAGTGTCGGTGCTTCAGAGAGGATTTATTATCTTTTGAAGATTGATATTGCAAAAAGCAATATCATAGATGTTTTCAAAGGAAAAGAAGAAAAAAAAGATGGAAAAACAGTTGTAAAATTTGAAGTGATAGATATTGAGGAACCACCTAAATAAATTCTTGATATGTGAATACTATGTGGTTTGATGCACAAGGATATGTAATAAGAAGAGATGATAAGCTTATATCAAAATATCATAAGCAATTTAAGAAAGGTATTTTGTTGGATACGACACCGTTGTTGGTTTTGTTTTTAGGTAAATATGATAAAGAAAACAAGACAAAGCTATTAGCACATTTTAATATAAATGAGGTAGGCAATACCAGAAAATTAAATTTGAATGACTTTAAGCTATTAGCACAATTTATGACTGGCCTAAATCATTACGACTTTTTTATAACACCACATATATTTACTGAAACTATAAAACATATATGGGAAAAGACATCTGATAAGC
Organism: Candidatus Nanohaloarchaea archaeon; assembly: GCA_030594675.1. Classification (GTDB taxonomy): domain Archaea; phylum EX4484-52; class EX4484-52; order EX4484-52; family GLR71; genus GLR71. The sequence goes on along the minus strand of JAUVES010000068.1, from coordinate 919 downwards.
AATTTAAAACTATATTGAGTTATTTTTGTGTGGATTATTCTTTTTTGCAAGAGTTTTCTATTCCTTATAAGGATATATGCAGGAATGAAATTTTCCAGAATAAGAAATTAGAAATTGGTGATATTTCTTTGATTATTGAAAATGATAGAAAAAGTAAAACCATACTCAGTTCTGATATGAAATTAAATTCCATATTTGATGCTAATGAATTTTTGGTGATACCTCTTCAGTTTTTGACAACATTACACTATACGATACCAAATATTAATTAGGTATATTAAAGTGATACAATAATTTTTATTTCTATCATCTTAATCTAATAGTTATGGCAGAGTTCAGACTTGTATCTTCATTCGGGCCTAAAGGTGACCAGGCAAAGGCGATAGATGCACTTGTGTCAGGTCTTGAAAAGGGTAAGAAACATCAGGTGCTTCTTGGAGTCACAGGTTCTGGGAAGACTTTTACTGTTGCAAATGTTATTGAGAGATGGAAACGGCCAGTGCTTGTCATCACACATAACAAGACGCTTGCTGCGCAGCTGTATAATGAGTTCAAGGAGTTTTTCCCTGACAATGCGGTTGAGTATTTTGTAAGCTATTATGATTATTATCAGCCGGAGAGTTATCTTCCATCTTCGGACACCTATATTTCAAAGGATGCGTCTATCAATGAGAATATTGACAGGCTCAGGCTTTCTGCTACAAGGTCGCTTCTTACACGAAATGATGTAATTATTGTTGCCAGCGTGTCGTGCATATATGGCATTGGCATTCCTGAAGAATACAGGAGGATGTCGCTTGAGGTAAGGAAAGGTGCTTCTGCCTGCAGAGATAAGATTATTGCAAAGCTTCTGGATATGCAGTATGAGAGGAATGATGCTGACCTGCAGAGGGGAAAGTTTCGGGTTCGCGGTGATGTT
>JAUVES010000067.1 GCA_030594675.1 Candidatus Nanohaloarchaea archaeon | reverse complement strand
AGATTATCTTGCTACATGAGTCCTTACTATTTTTGCTCTTTCTTTTATGAAGACTCTTCCAGAGCAATATTTACATATTGCTGTTGTGTTTATTTCTTTTATATCAACTAATTTTTTGCATGTTAAGCAGATATACATAATTTACACCATTAATCCTTTATTTTTTTGAAAGGGAATTCTCAATAATTTTCATTGCTGATGTCTTTGGGCTGTATGCGCCGCCAGCAAGCTTTAATTTGCAGTTTCTGCATGTCCATATCCCTGCTGCCTGACGCTTCAATCCCTTTTTCAAGCATGAAGGACATTTATGGACAGCTCTTGATTTTGATTCTACTGATGCAGTCTTGTCCCTGATTTTTTTACCGTATCTTATTCCGTATCTTCCTGCAGATTTTACTTTTTTTGTAGCCATCTTAAATCATCCTTCTTTTTATATTAAAGCGAAGTTTTTTAAATGTTTTTTATTTTTTTACTGATTTTTCAATAATCAGCCGTCTTTCTTTTCCATTTTTTTGTGCTATCTCTCCGATTTTCAGTATCTGTTCTTCTGTTGTCTCATGTGACCCGGCTTGCTGCATAGCGCAGTAATTGCCTGCCTTTGTAGTTGTTATTGTTATTCTTGAGTCTATGCACTGTTCTTCCAGTTTTGTTGCATCCACTATCATTGTGCTGTTTATGATGCCTACACTTACTGGTACTGGTATATCTTTTACCGGGAGACTGCCTTTATATTCGCCATCCCTGTTCACTGTTCCATCTTCATTTATTTTTGGAACTTTTGCGCTCATAAGAGCAGCTATTGCAGCCATACCTGCTGCGTCTATAAGGTTACCATCATGGTTTGTGATGTTTATGTCTACAAAGACCATCCAGACTTTTTCACCAGGTTCTATGCAGAGGTCTTCAACAGCTATTGTGTTTGACTCTCGTATGCCCCTGTCTACTACTCTTGACAGTTCAATGGAATCTTCTCTTGGCGGGCCGTTCTCAAATTCCGGGCTTGCCAGGGCTGAAAATTCTGAATTGACCATCAGTACGCCACTTTTTGGTGTATCAGGGAATGGAGTACCAATATCTACTTTGACACCGACTATGACTTCAGTCTTGCCAATCTGGACTCTTGCAGACCCTTCTGCTTTTCCCAGGATGCCTGTCTCTATGCTTATCTCTCGTGTCTGGTCATGTTTTCGTCCATCGTCTCTTGATTTTGCTATGTTTTCTGTTATGTACTGCTTATTCTGCTGTAATATTGTCATATAATCCAATCTCCTATTATTTGTAGTAGTCCTGCAGTGCTTTTCTCTGCGCCTCAAAAAGTGGTTCAATGCTGTTTTTTACTATTCCCAGCGCTTTTTTGAATTCTTCTTTTGTGAAGTCTCCATCCATCTGCAGAAGTGTTATGTTCTTATCTGTTGATGTCATTGCTATTGGCATATCTGTTTCTCCAAAGTTGTCTTCAGGCCCGTTTAAGTCAAGTGCAAGCTTGCCGTCTATCTTTCCGACTGCTGTGGCTGCAACAAGGCTTTTCATAGGAATTCCTGCATGTGCAAGCGCTACTGCTCCAGCTGTAATTGCTGTTGCTCTTGTACCTGCATCTGCCTGGATTATATCAAGAGTTAAATTTATTGCAAGGCGTGGAAATTCTTCAAGGAATATTACAGATTCAAGCGCGTGTCTTGTAACTTTTGAGATTTCATTACTTCTTCTGCTTGGACCGGGCCGTACTCTTTCTGTTGTTGAGAAAGGAAGCATTGCATATCTTACATTAAGTACAGCCCTGTTTTCATTCATCTGATGCTTTGGAAACATCTCTTTTGGGCCATGAACTGCAGCAAGCACTTTTGTGTTGCCTATCTCTATATATGCTGAACCGTCTGCAGAAGGTATGACTCCTACTTCTATTTTTACAGGTCTTAGTTCGTCCAGTGTTCTTCCATCAAGTCTTTTATTGTTGATTATTAGTTTTTCGTATTTTTTTGGTCTGTCTGATCCCATATCTTATCACCTTTGTTCTCCTTTCTTTTCGGGTGGCCCAACTTTTTTTAGTTCCTTATCCAAGAAGTCTGATATCATGTTTGTCAAGCCGCTCTTGTGGGAATATTGTTCAACCATTTTTATTGCTTTGGTTGCAAGTGCTTCGTTGTCTCCCTTTATCCAGATCCATCCGTTCTGGCCTACATTTATTATACAGCCAGTCTTGTTTTTTATCATTGATATCATCGTACCTTCTTTTCCTATGACTCTTGGCACTTTTGGTGAGGATATGAATATGACTTTTCCACTGTATAACTTTCTTGCTTTCTTGTCTTTCATTGTAAGCTGGATAATCATACCCTTTGTAACTGAGCTAATTGCTGCGAATATAAGATCTCCTCTTTTATAATATTTTGTAAGGTCTACACCATTTTCTATATATTCAGGAACTCCAAGCATTGGCAGTGTGGCTTCAGATGGGTATCCGAAATCAACTTTCCAGTTTGAGAATGTGATATAAGATACTTCACCAATTATGAAATCCCTTGCTTTTGGTACATATTTACCTGCAAGAGGTATTACACTTATGACATGATCTCTGTTTTTCAATATTCCGCTCAATTTTGAGTATATCTTATTTCCTTCCCTGTATGTGCCATGACCTGCAATGTAATCTATGCTTTTTATCAATTCGTCGCCAGGAAGCACAATTTTGTTTGCTTTTTTTCCTGTGTCTATGTCTTTAGTTTTGTTTTCCTTATCTGTACTGTTATCTACAGTTTCTTTTTTTATTTCTTCTTTCTTATCTTTTTTTGGTATTATTTTTATGTTTGTCATTGTCTATTTCACCTCTATAATCACTATTAATCTTTTTATTTGCAGATTGTTTTCAGTTCATTATCCTGCATGATGCTTCTCCATGTGTTATGCTGTTGATTTTTCCAAGAAATGTATCGACAAGACCAGCGCCACTACTGATAATTGCTATGTAGTCAGTGCCAATCCAATCCTCTTTTTTTATCTGGCCATAATCAAGCATGATTTTCTTTATTGTTCCTGCGTAACGTACAGGAACTTTTATCTGAATCTCTTTGAATTCCAATCGTATTGGAAGTATCTGCGTAATTGCTTTTACGATGTTCTGAACCTGTGATTCTGCAGGCCTGTACATATCGATTGGCACTCTTTCCTCCTTCATTGCTGATTCAATCCGAGCTGCTGTGTGTGGAGCGTTTGTTCTTGGGTCTATACTTTGGCTTGCGATTAGGTTTATTATTGCTGTTCTTTTGTGTTCCAGAAATTCTTTTCTCTGCTCTGTTGTATATTGTATTTCTCCATTGTCTATTATCTGTTTTGCAATTTCAGTTATGTCTGTTGTTTTGAAGACAGATTCAAGCTCGCTTTCTTCTATGCGGGTAATATTTTTTTCATTCTTGAAGAGAACTCCTTTATCAAGGCTTTTTACTTTTCTTAAATTTCTGAAGATACCGTCAACTGCCAGTATATCTCTTATGTCTGTTATTTTTCCGCTTTTATATTCTCTTACTTTATCTGCATCAATTATTATTTCAAACTCTTTGCTGTGGGATATGAGTTTTGCTATGACATGCTCGGTAGCCATCTTATCAACACTTATATTTTAATTCCATCTTTTTTTAGCATTTCTGCATCGTATCTTGTGTATTTGTCTTTTTTTATTACAACCAGGTTTATTCCATCAGGGTCTATCTTTCCCTGTTTTTTCAGGCTGTCTATAGAGAATTGCAGTGCTTGCTTTTCATCCATACCCTCTTTGTATTTTTCCTCGAAAAATTTGTTGATTTTTTCGGCTTTTCTTCCTACTGCCTTTGCAAGGCATTCCATAAGTATTCCGCTTGGGTCTGTTTCGTGAAGTGATGGCTTATTGTTTACGCCGCCAATAAGCATTGATACTCCGTATGGCCTTACTCCTGCGTGCTGAGTATACAACTGCTGCCTGTCTGCAAGGAATTTTGCGACGCTTGATACTGATATACTTTCATTATAAACCATCCTGTGCTGCTGTGCCTTCACTCTTGAGACATCAACCATGACTCTTGCATCTGCAACAATGCCTGTTGCTGCAAGGCCTATATTTTCATCTATCTGGAATATCTTGTCTGCAAAGCGTACCAGTTTTGAAACTCTTTTTTCAGCGCAGAGTATTACACCATCCTTAAAAATCAGGCCGAATGCTGTTGCTCCTTTCTTGACAGCTTCTCTTGCATATTCTACCTGGAAAAGCCTTCCATCAGGTGAGAAAACCACGATCGTCCTGTCATAACCCATATGCTCTGGCATCATATCCATTGTATATCACCAATATTAATTATTTGTTGTGCTTATATATGTTATTATCAAGAAAATTGATTTAATCTAATAATATTTTCTTTCTTATTAGTTAATATTATAAAAGGAGTCTTTATATGTTTTGCTGTCTGACCTATATTTTTGAATTATTGTAATCTTTTGTAAAAATGATGGTCGGGTGGAACTTTTGCAGTTCCCCCCACCTAATCCAGGGTAACAATCCTAATTTATTATGCCTTAATAATAAGACTAACCAATTAGGATTTTTATAAATTAGGTCTTTTTACTTTATATAGTTTTCTATTATAGAGTATGTATTTGTATTTTAGTGTTTTTATCAACTTTTTCTATTGCTGAGTGAATTTTCGTATAATATATGCAATCTGTGGGTACATAATGTTTATGTAATGCAGGATATGCAACTTTATAAGGTTTAATGAAGATTGAATTTAGGGCAGCTTGCAAAGCAAAAAGAAAAATTTGTCTGCAAGTTGCTAGAATTATTTATGTTCTAGAATTCATATTTAGGTTTATCTTCAGGATTTGACATGTGTTTAGACATATATTTATCATGATTATCAATAACTTTATTCTTA
>JAUVES010000087.1 GCA_030594675.1 Candidatus Nanohaloarchaea archaeon | reverse complement strand
AACATCACGCGAAACACAATACAGTCCAATAAATACGGAATATATATATACTCAGATTCTAATAACAACAGTATCAAGGAGAACACTATAATAAATAATAATAAAACAGGTATTTATCTAGACAATTATAGCGCAAGCTTCGCACCGAACAACAATACAATAACATCAAATAAAATACGCAATAATTCAGTGACCGAACCTACCAAATATGAAATCTATATTGAAGAATACAGCGCATACAACAATATCTCACAAAACGGGCTGAAACATCCCATAAATGATCTAGGCAACTATACAGAAATATCAGGCAATATATACTCAGACCGTATTGTAGGGCCACAAAACCTATATATCGCAGACAACAGCACAATAACAGACACAATAGACGGCGCAGGACAGTATGATCTTATACATGTCATGCAAGGCTTATATGAAGAATGCATTACCATAATTCAGCCATTGACACTTCTTGGAGAAGACAGGAATAACACGATCATCAACTGTACATCAGGAACAGATACTGTGAAAATTCAAAGCGACAGCGTAACAATAACCAATCTCACATTGGCAAGCAACATGAGCTCATCATCCTTGATATATGGGATGAACATATCAAACGCAACTATTGAAAAAAACACGATGATAGGTGAAAATTATTTACATCTTGATAATGTGACAAACAGCACAATATCTGACAACAATATCACAGGCTGTATTCTTAATCTACTTGCATACACAAAAATATCATATAATCTCTTCTCAAAGATATTCAACCTTACAGATTCAGAGGACAATCAGGTGTGGATGAATACTTTCACAGCAAGCGAAAACCAATATGGTGAAAACAATAGTGACTACTGCGTTTTCGGGCTTGACAACATATATAATGAAACAACAGATGACACACTGCTTTCCTGTGCGACAGGATTCAAAAGCTATTTCAATGATTCAGCAGTATATGAAAACGGTTCTGTAACATTCACTATCAATACATCTGACGGTGAAAGCAACCATACAGGAATCAACGCAACGATAAATGGCACAAACTATACTTTGACCCTGACTGCAGGGGATGCAATAGACGGCCTCTGGACATGCACATTCAATGACACAAGCACTCTCGGCCAATATAATGCCACAATGCTCCATTATATGGAAGCTGACGATGATAGTGGCTCCAGCATCATACAGAACACATTCTTTGATGTCACTGCCCTTAGCATGTACACAGGACTGAATGCGAGCATGCTCAATGTCACAGAAACAGTTGAGATAGAGGCGAACATAACAGGCAATGCCACATCAATTGACAATGTTCTTGTAAAGATATATTGGAACGGAACATTGAAAGATGAAATCAATATGACTTTCAGGAATCTCACGCAAGAATATAGATATTCAGTCCAGTACAACAATACAGAACGTTCAGGAAACTATACAGTTAACATTACAGCATATTCTGGCAAAAATGTAACACAGACACAAACCTTTTCTGTCAATTATGGCTATCCAAAAGTCATCCTGGACAATATGCCTGAACTTGTCACAGACGGAACTATGACCACGCAGGGATATACAATCACTGCAATTGATGGAGACCTGGCGAACATATCTTCAATAATAGCAATAAATGACACATCAGTCCTTAACATCACAATCACTGAAAACGCAACAAAAAACATATCTTATATCTTAAACGGCAACAGCATGCATATCACCTGGCAGATTGAAGGAAAAAACACAGGAAACATAAGCTTGAACGTATCCACTTCAGGCATCAATGGAAATGCGAACGGAACCAAGAACATAGAGGTAATCGCCACAAACGATACAGAAGCACCTAATGTCATAGCAGTATGGACACAGTATGAAAACATTGAAAGCTCAGTCTTTAATCTCAATGATACTGTCTTAATATATGCGAATGTGACTGACAGGTTCAACATAAAAAATGTCACTGCAAACATAACGCTTCCTGACAATACAAGCCAGGAAATCATATTGAGCAGAGTGTACGGTCTGCAAGACATATACAACGGCACATTTCAGGACACAAACCAGCTTTTTGAATACAGCATAACTATCAATGCAAGCGACGGCATCAACATAAACAATACAGAAAAGACATCAATTGACATCACATCGCAGTACGGCCTTGTCACAATTGATACTGAGACCAATTACAACCGCGGCGAGAACGCGACATTGACAATAATTGCTCTTGGGATAAACAACAACACTATCACGGGATTTAACACTACGCTCAATATGACATACAATTCAAGCAATATCACTCTGCTTCCCAATAACCAGACAGGAAGTTATGTATATTATATAAATACGTCAGCCTACGGAGCGCATTTCATCGAGGCTAATATATCTAAAGACGGAAACACAGGTTATGCAAATGCAACATTTTATGCCAACAAGACCTATGAAATTGTATTCATAACCCCACTTACTTCTTATACACCTGCACACACATCAGAAATTGAACCGCTGCAGGTGGCAGTAAAAGGGATAAGAGGTGACATACTTGAAAAGACTGTAAACCTTACGATAACCTGCTATAACCTATCCTTTGTGCTTGAAAACATAACACTTGAAAAGACAGAATATTCATACTACACATATTCAGGCACCAATAAATGCCGCGCAGCTTCAAGCTACAGCGAACAGTTCACAATAACTGCAGAATCATCGGATGAATTCAACAATACAGGAACTGAAATATTATCATTGACAACAGCAGCGTATAGTAGTGGCAGTGATGATTCATCATCACCACCATCGAGCAATCCCGGCACCCCTCCACAAATAATCACGCAGACCAATACAACAATCATATATGAAAACACCAGCAATCTGACTCGCGACTTCACGTTTGAGATAAGCGATACAAGACCAATGGCTCAAGGAGAAGATATCGTACTGATTGGCACTATCGAGAACACAGGCAATGTTGATCTTAATGTGACTGTCTCTTTTATTGAAGAATGCTGCAACATAACTATGCAGCAAAGCTTTGAGATAAAGTCAAAAAATAGGGAGGATTTCAAGATAGATATCCATGTGCCTTTATCAACCCCAGTAAAGACATATATTATCACATTTACCGCAAACTCAGAAAGCCTTGAAAAGACAGAGACCATATATCTTGAGATTGCACAAAACCCAAATATCATATATCTTGAGAATCTTAAGAAAGCGTTGCCAGAACTAAAAACTAAAATTGAAGAGCTGAAAGCCCAGGGCATCAGTACAGGATACCTTGAAGAGAGATTGAAATTTATTGAAGAACAGATATCTGTTTCTGTAACACAGATACAAAAAGATAACCTCGCAGAGCTTGAAACGATTGCATACGAGTCAAGAGCTGCTCATGAATTCATAGAAACAGAACTCAAAAATAAAGAATTCATCAAATGGCTATCAAAAAACAAGGAAACATTGATAATATCAGTAACAGCCTTTATTGTTCTCACTTACATACTTATCTATTTTGCGATACCATACATGTATCTTCAAAAAGAACTTAAGATATTCAAGACAAAAGAGAATGAAATCAGGGAATCTGAAAGATCAGTGCAGAAACAATATTTCATGCGCAAGATGGACAAGCATATATTTGAGGGTCTCATCTCTGAGAAACGCAGCCTTCTTCTGGACACCCGTTCACATATAACTAATCTTGAGGGAAAGATAAAACTTCTTAAAAAAGGAAAGCTTGACATGAAAGATAAAGAGCACAGCAAATATTTCATACTGAACAGACTATTGCAAAAAAAAGAAAAGCCAATCACAAAGACTACAGACCAGAAAAAGAATTCAATATCGTTTAAAGAACAAGAAAACATAATCAACCAGACAATCATGAAGGCTAAAAAAGATTATTATGACCATATCATAGAAAAGGATGAATATGAAAGGATTGTCAATACAAACCGATCAAGATATGAATCTGTCAGAAAAGAAATGAGCGTTTCCGGAACTGGCAATATGAATTGCCCTCTTGAAATGGAAAATCTAATCAAAGATACAAATGGTAGAGAAGAAATAAAGGTCGGACCTATCACACGCATCATAAAAAGATATGAACAGTACAAGATTGAAAAAAATAACAGAAAAATGAAAAATAAAATACAAAAACTTGAAAAAGAAGAGGAAAGATTTCAAAAGAAAGATAAAGAAAACAAAAATAAAGAGGAAGAGATTGAAAACAAGATAAAAAACATTAAGGATAATTCACAGAATATTGACTGATGCTTTGGTAAGTATTTGACATCCTGCAATGGAGTGGTC
>JAUVES010000049.1 GCA_030594675.1 Candidatus Nanohaloarchaea archaeon | reverse complement strand
GAACTGGCAGATGCCTATATTGCCGCATTTTCTTATTTTGAGAATTTCTGTTTTCTTTCCTAAAGATTTGCATTTTTCTTTTATGTCTGACTCAAGGTTTTTAAAATCCTCTGAAGGGACAAACGCATAATAATTTATTATGCCTCCCTTTTTAACTTTTTGCAGAGCTATGTCAAGGAAGTCTATTGCATCTTTTGGTGCAGGCATGAGGATGCGGTTGAAGGTTTCTGGAAAGTTAGGCACTATATTATTTATGTCGCCTGTGAATATCTCTATCCTTCCTTTGAGCCTGTTCAGTTTCAGATTGTCTTTGAAAAGTGCTGTGGCTTCGGGGTTTATCTCTACTGCTTTTATGTCTACATCTTTTGTCTTTGCTATGTTTATTGGAAACGGCCCAATCCCTGCAAACATGCAGAGGATTTTCTCACCATCTTTTACCTGCCCTGTTATTCTCTGCCTTTCTGTGCCGAGTTTTGAAGAAAAATATGCTTTTGTCGGGTCAGCTTTCAGGCGAATCTCATTTTCTCTGTACATTGTGTCTGTCCTGTCGCCTATCAAAAGCTCGTATTTTCCTACCCGATATTTTCCTGAGACATCATCTATCTTTCTTATCACTACTTTTATGTTCTTGTGAAGTTCACAGATAGTCTCTGCGATTATGTGCCTGTGCTTCTCTATCTCTCTTGGTACCTGTATTATTGCTATATCTCCGATTATTTCAAAGGCGCGATAGATGTATTGTGCATCTTCTTTGGGAATTTTCTGTTCCATAACTTCCTTTAGATTCATATGTCTAATTTAGAAGGTAGTTTTTTATAAGATTGGGTATTTAAGCAGGTATCTGATAGCTGCATGGTGTTCCGCCGACACAGCCGAAAGAATATCTTTTGCCGAGAAGCAGTTCTAAGGGTTTTAGAGGCATGTACATAACTTTGTCTATACCTAGATATTTTGCTGCGTCTTCTTCAAATGAAGCCAGATTGTTTACTACCAGATCTCTTATTTCCGGGGGAGTCTTATCGGGATACATCTGCTGCGCAAACTGGCGACCGTCTTTCATATTTATCCCATCCCTACAAGGATAGATGATCTGCGGAGAGCCAACTGTCAGAATTATGTGCTTTGCGCCATTTTCATAGCATTTTTTAATGACATCTTTTATTGTGGTACCTGTCACGATGCTGTCTTCTGAAAGAATTACATAGTCTGGCATCTTCCTGTAAATCAGTTTTTCTATCGGGTTTTCCTCTCTTTCATCTTGAGGAGATAGGAAACTGCGAGGACAGCTTTCATTCTTATAGACTGGGTTTACATCGATTAGCTGTCTTCCGATAACCAAGTGATTGCCTGGTTCTCCAGACTCCATGACGATACCATCTTTAAAAGAAAGACCGCTTTTTGGCACACCAACTATTGTCTTGTATTCTTTAGGAATTTCATCCCCCCTGAGCCGGAAAAACCATTGTCCTATAAGCTCTCTTGCGCACATACAGGCATGTGTCTGCTTTGATTTGGCGACTGCTTCTTCTGAGGGGATATAATTTTCTATAGGAATTGTTCCGTTCAGAACTGATATGAATTTTGGGTCAAAAATCTGTGGAGGAAGTGGATTACATGCACTTGTGTGCATGCGAAGGTAGACAGGATCTTCAAAAAAGCAGCCGGGCTTTATGTTATCTGTGATGTGGTGTTTATTGTATTTGACCCGACCATAATTATATTCAAATGTGTAGAGTTCTCCTGGTTCCATCATATGTACATATTTTTTGTTTATGCCGACACCTATGAGGTGTTCTGTCTCTGATGCCACTGCAAAGAAATCCGGTGTTTCAGCAATTGCAAGGCAGCGCCTCCCGTCTGTGTATGCAAAAAATCCGTTGAAATTTTCCGTGTTTGCTGCACCAATTAGGGAATATGATCCTGATACATCATTTTCTATCTCTTTCATTGCCTCTACAATGCTGCTATCATTTTCAATAAGGGATGATAAAAGATATGCAGTCAATAGATTGCTGTCTGACTCGCTGTCCTCAGGATTATGTGTGTGACCTCTTGAGGATAATATATCATCTATTTTTGGGATTGTGATCTCGCCGTTGTGTACAAGGCAGAGACTGTTGCCCTGATGGAATGTGTCGTTTACGTAATTACCTGATGTTTCTATCTCGTTGAAAATATTTATGGATTCTCCATCGCTGCTGTAAGCTATCAGAGGCTGTGCATTTTTTATGTCGCTGCCACCATCTGTTATGAAACGAGTGTGTGCTAATATAGGGTGACTTTTGGTCAGGCTTTTGTAGAATTCCTGGAGTGGTTCTGAATCTTCAAAAGAACAGTTTGATCTTGCACGGTTGAGATAATAATTAAAAGGGTTTGAGTTTATGACCACTACGCCGCTACTTGAATTTCCTCGGGATGTCAATGAATTGTTAATCTTTCTTGCTTTCTTATTCATAGCAGAAGTTTTGAGATTGTTCCGCTTGGGTATTACTGCACCTATACCGCACATGAGTATATTATATATGCTAATATTTTTAATACTATTTTTTGGATGAGGGGGTTGGGATTTGACAGAACACCAATAACATTTAAAAGGTTATGCTTAATAAATATTAGTTGATTCTATGGAAAGGACATATTCATCTGATATTAAAACTGGTAAGACAGTTAAGATTGCTGGCTGGGTCCATGAAAAAAGGGATTTTGGTAAGCTTGTATTTCTTATAGTGCGCGACATGAAAGGACTTGCGCAGGTAACTGCCAAAGGTGGCGAGACTGAGGATAAGATTGTTGAGATGATAAAGAAAGATATAGGCAAAGAATTTGTTGTTGAGATTGAAGGCGTTGTAGAGAAAAATGACAGGGCTCCCGGTGGTATGGAAATCAAGCCGAAGAAGGTTTCTGTAATCTCTGAAGCCGATTCGCCTCTACCTCTGGAATCAAGCGGGAAGGTATTATCTGACCTTGATACAAGGCTTGATAATCGGTTTTTAGATATAAGAAGACCTGAAGTCAGGGCGGTCTTTACTGTGCAGAATAGGATTATAAAAAGTTTCAGGAAAACTCTTGAAGATATGGAATTTGTTGAAATAACACCTCCCGGTGTAATCGCTGCGTCTTCTGAAGGCGGGGCTGAATTGTTTCCTGTCCCATATTACAATAAAGAGGCATTCCTTGCGCAGAGTCCGCAGATATACAAGCAGATGGCTGTGATGGGCGGCATGGAAAAAGTCACTATGATAACTCCTGTTTGGAGAGCTGAAAAGTCCAATACAGTCAGGCATCTTTCAGAAGCAAGGCAGATGGATATTGAGATGGGCTTTGCAACTGATATTGAAGCAATGGAAGTTCTTGACAAAGTTGTCTTTGATATGTTTACTGATGTCAATAAGAATTGTGTGGAGCAGCTTAAATTGCTTGAGACTGAGTTTAAGATACCAAAGCTTCCGCTCAAGAGACTCACATATACAGAAGTTCTTAAAAAGCTTGAGAAAAAAGGGATGAAAATTAAGTGGGGTGAAGACTTATCTACTCCTGCCGAGAAGAAGATTTGCGAGATGGTCGGCTGGGAGGAACCGTTCTACATAACTGAATGGCCTACTGATATACGCGCATTCTATTCTATGCCTAATGAGAAGAATCCTAAGATATGCAGATCATTTGACCTTATGTTCAGAGGTGTTGAGCTTCTTTCTGGTGCGCAGCGTATACATATACCTGAACTGCTTATAAAAAAACTTAAGGCAAAGGGGATGGATCCTGATAATTTCAAGTTCTATATAGACACTTTCAGATATGGTGCCCCACCTCATGCAGGGTGGTCAATCGGTCTTGAAAGGATGACTATGCTTCTTACAGATAAGGAGAATATAAGAGAAGCATGCCTGTTCCCCAGAGATCCGAAAAGGTTGACACCTTAAGACTTAAACTTAAATAATATCTGATAAAATAGTTCTTTAGTTATCAAGGTGACCATTATATCAAAAGAATATGACATCATCATTGTTGGTGCAGGTACTGCCGGATGTACATGTGCAATTCATGCAGCACACAAAGGTCTTGATGTGTGCATTGTTGAGAGGAAAAACAAGGAAAAGATTGGTAACAAGGTTTGTGGTGACCTTATCGGCTATTCTCTTTTTGACTGGCTTAACAAATATCTTAATCTTAATTATCTGAAAAAAGGTGTAATCAATAACTGGATTGATTATATAGACACATATACCCCTAACAAGAAGACTGTCTTATCTGTAAAAGAAAGGTTCTGCATGATTGACAGGCACAAGTTTGGCAGGACACTATTGAATGATGCGCTTGCTGCAGGATGCAAATTATATGACTCCTGCGTGTGTATGAATCCTGTGATAAAAGATAATTTTGTGTGCGGTGTAAAGATACGGGATGAAGAAACTGATATAATTTCTACACTGCGATCAAAGATTGTTATTGATGCTAGCGGTGCTTCGCCTGTGCTACGAAAAAAGGTGCAGCTTGAAGATTCATATTTTGAAAATGAGATTGATAAAAAAGATGAAGTTTTCTCTTATAGAGAGGTTCGGAGACTTAAGAAACCTGTCGATGATTCTGCAACTGCGAAAATATTTATGTCAGGAAAGTATGCGAAATGCGGGTATTATTGGTTCTTTCCTGAAAGGGACGATGTGATAAATATTGGCATCGGCATTAGGCGAAGTATGGACACATCTACTCTTAAGAAAAATCTTGAGAAGATTATGTTAAATGAACCTATGTTTGAAGATTCTGAAGTGATTCATTATGGAGGAGGAATGCTGCCTGTCAGAAGACAGCTTAATTCACTTGTCGCTAATGGATTTATGTGTGCAGGTGATTCTGCATCACAGATAAGCCCAATATCCGGAGGTGGCATTGCCCAGTCTATGATGGGCGGCTATATGTGCGCCGAGGTAGGTGCTAAAGCTATTAAGTATGGTGATGTCTCACAGGAAGAGTTGTGGCAACTTAATATTCTCTATGCAGACAGAACTGGCAGAGAAGATATGGGCTATAACCTGGCCATGTTTGACGGGGCATCTCAGGCTGCAGCAGAGATCCTTAAAATATTTATAATAGGTCTTGATGATGATGATATAAATTTTGCTATGAAGACTTTCATTGACAGTTCTATGCTGGCGAAGATGGGTGCTGGAGATGTGTCTGAAGTTACATTTTCCAGGAAGATGATGATTGTGCTTAAAAGCATGCATAAGATGCCACTCCTTATGAGATTTAAGAGAATTGTCTGCCTGGTGGATATGGTCAAGAAATTATACAGGATATACCCTGAGACACCTGATGCATTTCCTGAATGGAAGATGCGGCTTGATTCTTTGTTTGAAGATGTATATAAAGTATCTGGTATTGATAAGGCTGAATGAGATTAGGTGATTGCTGCGAAGCATTAACTCAGTCGGAAATAAAAGAATTGCCTAAAATCCGCTATCATCACAGAAAGCTATGAAGTATTACGCGGATTTTCGAGACGGCAATTCTTACCTTTCTTGATGAGTCGACAAGCATTGGTGTATT
>JAUVES010000008.1 GCA_030594675.1 Candidatus Nanohaloarchaea archaeon | reverse complement strand
GTCACAAGGCAGTTTCCGCAGTATGGATGCCATACACAGAAGTCGCAGTGGCTTGAGAGCGATGATGACAGGTCAACCAGTGTCAATGCCTGCTGCCCTGTATATACCTCCTTAAAAGTCTTATCTTTCACATTGCCCAACTTGAATATATCATATGATCTTGCCTCGTCACATGCATAGATGTCACCGTTGAAATTATAGGCTGCCTGCTCAAGCCCGGCACCACACGGAGAACCGAAACAGGTGTATGCTGTACGGTCCTTGGACAGGAATTTCCGGGCAGCCATGACGCTCATGCCTTCAAGGAAATATGTGCCTTTTCTTGTGATATCCATGCAATGCGCGACACTCTCTTTCCAGAAAGCCAGAAACTCTTCAGGAGTGTAGCCAATCTCTTTCCATCTCTTGTTAGCAAAGCCTGAGTTCATCAGATGTCTCATACGTATTCTGTCAAAGCCTAATCGTACATATTCATCCACAATCTCTTTTGCATATGGAAGCGAGTGGCGGGTTATTGTCGGCAGGCAATTAATATTGTATTTATGTTCGTTCATTATCTTGTCCAGCCAATAGATAACATCATTGTAGCTTCCTTTATCGCTGCAATAATGCCTGTTCTTATCATGAACCTTTTTTGGACCGTCAAGAGAGCTGCAGAGCTGAACTTTGTTTTTTATAAGATATTTTAGTATGGTCTCATCCATCATTGTAAGGTTTGAGACAATAAGATAGGCTATATCTTTATGAGCTGTCTTGTTTTTCTCTTTCGCATATTCTATGATATATTCAACAATCGGAAAATTGGCAAGAGGCTCGCCGCCCTGAAACTCTATCGTTATTTTTTTTGCGTGCGACTGAAAGATAAAGTCTACAATTTTTTTGGCTGTATCCTCATCCATGTCATGCCCCTGCGTATCAAGAGGCACTGATTTGGCGTGGCAGTATATGCATGAATGGTTGCATCTGAGAGTGGGCGTGATGATGTGGAGATTGACGCCGTTTATCAGATGGCAGTTTCTCCTGTAGAAGCACTGGCTGATATCCTGTATATTGTCTTTTGATATAAAGACACCTGTTTTTTTAAGGTTGTTGAACAGGTCAGGATTTTCCTCTGTCTTACCTTTTCTCAAAAGCTCATATTCCTCCTGCGTAAGGACAATCCAGGCACCGTGATCTGTAGTTATGAGCATCTTGCCGTCAGGCAGCTTTTTCTGGAGATATCTGTTAGATATATAGTTTCCGACAGCAGGGTAGTCAAAAAAGCTTTCAGCCATAAAAATCACCTGTTTTTTATCATCCCAAGCACATAGTTGCAGAACTCGTAGCCGATAATGTCTAATCTATCCTCTGCCTCTTTTGGGCTTATCGTGATTATGATATTGTTGTTCCTGTCATCAACAGCCATGTTTATCTGCCCTAAATCAAGGAAATCATTTGTTGCCGCAAGCAGATCTTCAACACTGTAAAAATCAAGGTTTAGCTTAATTTTCACAATGTTCTTATCCTGGTCTATCTGAACGGAATCCATAGATATCAATCAAATGTTATTTGTCCTGGGGTGTCCAGGACTTTGCTATGCCTTCCGGGTCGTCGATGTATGTCTCATTATCATCGCTACAGAAGTCAGGCGCGCTGTTTGCTGTGAATGCAAGATTTATTATAGCTTTTCTAAGATCCTTGTTCTGCCTTGCCTGCGACTTGTATACTGCGTAATTTATCAGCTCCTCGTTGAATTCAAGAGCAAGGTGTTCTGCGTCTTTTTGATTGTCTTTAGGCCTGATTTCCACAAGAACTTTCTTTTCCGGGTCGCCGTCAATCACTATATATGCCCTGTCAATCATCGCATAGGCTGCTGAGTATATGATTTCCTTATCGTATACCTGCGGATTGACAGAAACTATTGCATGCGCTCTATCACTGCTCAGTTCAATATTAGACATGGAAGTTTTATCATTCATAGAAACACAATATCTATTCTGTTGCTAAATTTTTAAAGATATTGGTATTTGTTTAGCTAATGTCTTCTAAAAATATCTAAATTTATACACTGCATAAGTTAAAAACAAATATATTACCATCTTTTTTTATAAGATATGAGAGCATATTTTAAAGCAAAAAACTGTAAAAGTACAGTAATATAATATGTGTCTGACTTATTGACTGAACTCACAGACATTTCAGTATTTCAGCAACTTTCTTCTCGCCTATCGCTTTTATGAAGCCTGAAAGCCTTGGTCCCTTTTCCTTGCTGATTATTGCCAGATAAAAAACTTTGAAGAAGTCTTTCATCTCTACTTTGGATGCCTGTGCTGTAGCTTTAAATATTTCTGAAAGTTCTTGTTCTGTGTGTGGTTTTGATTCCAGTTTATTTGCTACTTTTTTTAGTGCGTCTGTTTGCTGTTTTGTGAGACTGTCTTTTACTTTTTTGGGTATTGTCTTGTTTATCCTGATTTTGAATTGGTCTGATGCGTAATTATTGAGCCAGTTCTGTGCACATTCTATTGTTTTTTCCACCCTGATTGTATCAAATGGGAGCGGATTTTCAAAAGTAGATAAGATTATCTCTTTTGCCTTCTCTTTGTCCTGTGTTGCCTGGATAAGGTCGCATACTGTACGGAATGCAGGCTGTATGGGCAGCTTCTTTGATATTATGCATGGCATTGATAGTTTGTATACTCTTTTGAGGTGTGCCAGTTTTTTTGGGTTCTTTTCTTCTTCAAGGAAATATTCTTTTTCTGCCCTGTAAAAATCATCGTATATCTTGAATATCTCATCATCAAATGCTATTGCAAACTCTTTGTTGGGCTTTGTGCCTGCAAAAAGGAAGCGTGTGATTTCCGGAAGGTATATGTTTAGGACCTCTTCTACTGATATTACATTTCCTACAGAACCTGCCATCTTCCCTCCTACACCTTTCAGTATTATGTAATCATACATCTTGTATACCGGGGGCTCTGACCGGAATATGTGCTTTACAATTATCTTTGCTGTATCTCTTGACCCGCCTGCGCTTGAGTGCTCTTTTCCGCCCGGCTCAAAATCCACTTTTTCTGCATCCCATCTCATAGGCCAGTCAACTCTCCATGGCGGCTTTACTATACCTGTATGTCTTATGTCTATGGTGTTTTCATGACCGCACCTGCACTTATAAGTTATTGAGTATTCTTCATCGTAATCTGTAATTTCTGTGAAATCTGTGCCGCATTTCTGGCAGTATACTTCAAGAGGTATCCAGTCTTCTTTGTGCTCTTCTTTTCGGAACCTATCAAGTATCTTTTTTATCCGTGCTCTTGCTTTCAATGCTATTTTTATGCTTTCTGCGTATTTGCAGCTTTTGAAATTTTCATTCTGCCTTATGAATTCCGGGTGTATGTCTAGGTCTTTTATTGAGTTTTCAAGCAGTTTTTCAAAGTGCTCTGCATATGATTCATGGCATCCGTATGGGTCTGGCACTGATGATACCGGACATCCTATGAATTTTTTTAATCTTTCCTGATCCGGGAGGTTTTTCGGGACTTTCCTGAACCTGTCAAAGTCGTCCCAGGAATATATGAATCTTACTTTTTTTCCTCTATCTATCAGTGCTTTTACTATAAAGTCTGTTGTGATTATCTCTCTGAAATTACCTATATGTACTGTTCCTGATGGTGTTATTCCTGAAGCGCAAGTGTAGAGCTCTTTGTCTCCCTTTTCTTCTATTATCTGGTCTGCGACCTGGTCTGCCCAGTGGATGAGTTCTTCGCTTTTTTTATTATCCATTGTTATCGCCATTGAGATATTTAGATATTTGTGCTAAGAAGATTATAAAGGTGACGCACCGGCTTCAAAAAGCCGGCAGCATTTAAGACACCACTCCCTTCGGTCGGGTGGCTATCTTTGTCACTGGCTTCTGAAAGCCAGAGCATCAGTGACACCATTCGCTTCGCTCAGGTGGCAGGTCGGATGGCTATCTAAGTCTGTTGAAGATTATAAAGAAAAAAATAAAAAAGTGAGCCCGAAGGGAATTTCATCAAAGGATATCCTGTTGCGCACATTAAATTCGATAATGAACAATGACTTCATCCTGAAAGGATGAATGTCATGCACGCCTCAAGGGAGTCCCCTTGAATTTGAACCCTCGACACCCGGATTAAAAGTCCGGTGCTCTAGCCAGACTGAGCTACGAGCCCACATAATTATATGTCATTTTAAGCCGAACTCTTTATATTATTATTGATAGTTTTATAAGTTTAGTCATTAGAGTCCTGTTTTGCTTCATCTTTAAAGATAGGCACACTATCGTTTATGTAGATGTATCTTATTATCTTATGATATACAATGCAGTTTTTCGAGGGTGCGTGGAGATCTCCCTGGTACTTATTATTGACATATTTTTTTCTGACTGTATCTTCAAGCATTATGCCGTAGGTGTCAACATATAATACTCTCCCTGATATGTATTCATTTATCACCATCTGATTAGATACCTGATCGTATAAGGATTGCACCTCAATTGTTATCTTTTTTCCTTTCAGGTTTCTTAAGTTTTTCAAGTGCTTGTCTGCCCGATTTGTTGGAATCAGTCGATCTATGTTTAGAAAAAGATTACTTCGGTTCTCTGGTTTCTTGTTTTGTTTCTTTGCAGATGTTAATTTCATAATCAATTATTGTGAAATTCTGTATATATAGTTTTTAACTGCTAAAGAAGATTGTCTTTGATCACAAAAGAAGTGAATCCTGATATCTTTTGCTGCGGCATTAGTTTTATGTCTGTGGGATTTGATAGTGGGGATCCTTCCTTTAGCTTTTCTGTGAATTTATCTATATCTGTCTTATTTCCCTCTGCAAATATCTCAACTTTTCCGTCTTCAAGATTCCGGCACCATCCTGTGATGTTCAGGTTGCTGGCCCATGTCTTTGCAAACTGCCTGTAGCTGACTCCCTGTACCCTACCTGACACAAGTATTCTTATCTGTCGCATGATATTATTTTGTATGAGATGATTAATATATCTTAGAAAAAACGGTACATATATATATATGGATTAAATATAATGTAGACCATGAGTCAAAATCAAAATAATCCTGATAAAAAACCTTTGATGCAGGAGCAGTCTGACAGTAGTGCATCTCAGCCTATGCCTGGTGCTGACACTTCGGCAGATGCAAAAAATAAACCGTTTCCTATAGTTAAATTTGGACTTGCATTTGTTGGCCTTTTTCTGTTTTTTTGCGTAGTATTATTTGGCGCTGTAAAAATGGGATTACTTTAACTAGAATAGTTCAGATGTAGCTGTGTTTTAAATCTGTACTATAGGGTTAAGTATGTTTTTTCTTTTGTTGATGGCTTTGCAAGAATGATTTATAAAGTTTTTTTGCCTATCTTTTCTATGAGGCATTTTTATGTCAAATCTACAAAAGGTATGACTTCAGGAGAGTTTAATATCAATGATACTGCAGGCAGTGCAGGACGGCTTGATATAATTGCAAGGTGCGTGAATGCTGCTTTCTGGATATCACATTCGCTTCGCACAGATGTTGTCTTTCATACTATCCTTTTTGGTCCGCCTAACTCACCTATTTATATTAAGATAGTAGGTAAGAAACTTCGCAAGGTACAGCCGGATGAAAGGAATATCTCTATATTTTTGAAGAAGGCAATTGAGAGATTTGAGGAAGACCGGGTTGTTGAGACCACTCCTGGCATCTTTGCGAGCCGCAAGACATTTGAAGACGTTATTGAAGAGTATAAGGATTGTGATTTTTATCTTCTTGGTGAGGATGGGTCTGATATTTCAGATTGTGATGTCTCTGAAAATGCATTTTTTATTCTTGGTGACAAGGAAGATCTTGTTGATGAGGAGGTTGCAATTCTTGAGAAGCATGGTGCTAAGAAGGTATCTCTTGGAAAAATATCTTATCTTACAAGTCATTGCATCGGTTTTTTGAATGTGTATCTTGACAGGAAGAATTAAAGGTTCTGTGTGATATGTTTTATATTATCTAATATTAGATAACTTTATAGGTTTTTGGTGATATGGCCTTAACAGGCATCTATTTATAAAAATGATGTCTAAAAATTAATTCTATGAAGATTATTGATATTGCTGTTGGAGTACTTGCAAAGGGCTATGTATGCAATCACTGTCTTGGCAGGCAGTTTGCGCAGCTTCTTTCAGGGCATTCTAATGAAGAGAGAGGCAAGGCAGTCCGCACTGTTGTAGGCTTTGCCATTGATTCAGGAGAGACGGTCAAGATAGATGATGTCAATGTTTCTGAGCTTAATTTTAGGAATGTTAAGATGAAATCTAAAAAGATTCCTGTGTGCAAGGTATGCGACGGAATATTTGATACTGTTCCAAAAAAAGGAGACAAGGTTATTGAAAATCTCAAGGAGTATGAGTTTGATACTATTTTAGTGGGTGCAAGACTGTCAAAAAAGCTTATTGAAAAAGAGGAAGAGCTGTGGGAAGAGTGCGGCACTGAGTTTTGCGAATCTATTAAAAGCGAGCTTAGCAGGGCACTTGGACAATACATTACAGCAAAGATGAAGAAGGATATGGATAGGCAAAGGTCGCATATTACTGTAGTGTATGATTTTGAGGAAGATGATTCTGAAATTGATGTCAATTCATTTTTTATATATGGAATTTATAAGAAACAGAAGAGGGGGATTCCGCAGACTAAATGGCCATGCTCAAAATGCCGTGGCCTTGGCTGCGATTCCTGCGACTGGACCGGTAAGCAGTACAAGGAGACTGTTGAGGAATTGATTGCTGCGCCTGTTCTTGAAGCTTCGGGTGGTGTGAATTCCAAGTTCCATGGTGCGGGGAGAGAAGATATTGATGCGCTCAATCTTTGCGGGCGCGAGTTTGTGCTTGAGATACAGGAACCTGTGAAAAGGTCTGTTGACCTCAAAAAGCTTGAAAAGGAGATAAACAAGGTAAATAAAGGCAAGGTCTCTGTCGAAAAGCTTGAGACGTGCGAGAAGAAAAAGATTGTTGAGCTTAAAGACAAGAAGGCAGATAAGGTCTATATGGCTACTGTTGAACTTGATTCTGCTGTGACTAAGGCTGATCTTAAGAAGCTTGAGACCCTTAAGGGTAAGGTGATAAAGCAGCAGACACCTCTGCGGGTTTCGCACAGGCGGGCAGACATTGTTCGGGAGCGTAAAGTCATTGATATCTCTGCTGAATTTGTTGATTCTAAGAATATAAATGTTAAGGTAAAGGGCGAAGCCGGGCTTTACATAAAAGAGCTTGTATCTTCTGATGATGGGCGTACAAAGCCGTCTGTAAGTTCTGTGCTTGGTGTCGGTGCCAAGGTCGTTACACTGGATGTTATTCAGATAGAGTGATTGTTCTGTGTTTTTATGTTTTTTACAAAAGCTTTATAAAAACATGATGTGAATATTAGTTATAAATCGGAGGATTTTGTTAGAGTTAAGTATATATAAGGTGATAAAATGAGACGATCAAGAGGATTCAGAAGTAAAACAAGAAATGTATTAAGAATTGGTAAATCAGTTAGAAATACGATTACTAACACGCTCAGGACTTTTGAAATTGGTGATAAGGTCATTGTTATGCAGAATGCAGCAATCCAGAAAGGGATGCCGCATCCAAGATATCATGGAAAAGCTGGCAAGATTACTGAAAAAAGAGGGGTCTCTTACATGGTTGCTGTAAAAGACGGCAACAAGGATAAGAGTCTTATATCCAGACCTGAGCATATCAGAAAAAATTAATAGGTGATATATATTTTAAAAACAGTTTCAGAAGTACCTGTAACTTTTGCAAAAGCAAAAGATATACTGCAGGGAAAAGAGAAAGAAAGGAAAAATGAGGAAAGAGAGCTTGGACATGAGCAACATATTACTCTTGAATACTTACGAAGCATACCCATGCTTGATAAAAAGGTTGCAGAAGATATTGCAAAAGAGCTTATAGAGGCTATTCCGACACTTAAAGAGCATCAGGTAATCATGATCATTGACACGCTTCCTGACTGTGACGAAGATGTTGAGCTTCTGTTTGCAAAAGAGAGGATGAAGCTTGATAAGGAACAGATAAAGAAAGTTGCTGAAATCATCAAAAAAGTTAAGCCTGAAATGGTTGTGAAAAAGGCAAAAAAGAAAGCGGTACCTAAAAAAGATGATAAGGTTGAAGAAGTAAAAGCTGATGAAAGCAAAAAGGATGCAGAATAATTAGATAATTAAGGTGAAATACTATGAAGGATGAATATGCAATTGTGATTGATTTTCTTCATAGTGGCCACTCTGCTGACAGGAGAGCTGTACCTCTTGCACAAGTAATAGGCGAAACTAATTTTAATCTTCTTGAAGTTGAGCTTAAGGAAGATCTTACTATAAAGCCGCTTGAAAGAGTTTATATAGGTATTGAAAAACGGGATATTGTAAAATCAATAAAAAGAAAACTTACATTTTCCGAACTTACAGGAAATGCACAAAATGAGCTTGAAGAAGCCCTTGATATACTTATAGAGAAAAATCAGAACAAGTTTATAGAATTCTTCAACAAGTCAGGTCCTGTGACTACAAGACAGCATCAGCTTGAGCTTTTGCCTGGAATCGGCAAGAAACATATGTGGGAAATTCTTGATGAAAGGAAAAAAGGTAGTTTTGAATCTTTTGAAGATATAAAAAACAGGGTAAAGCTTTTACCTGACCCTAAAAAGGCAGTTGTCAAAAGGATTATTGAAGAGCTTGAAGGAGAAACTAAATGGTATCTGTTTACAAGCCCTCCTCGCGGTTATGAGGATAATTTTTATTGATTCTTAGAAATTGATGCCATGTTTCTGTTTTATTAAAGGAGGGTTATAACTATAACCATTTCCGAAACATTTTTCTCTTAAGAGGTTTAATTCGATCAGGCCATGATCTGTTATTGTGTAGAATGGAGTGTATGGGATTGGAAGATTATCGTTTTTGTATATAGTTTCAATTTTACCATCACCAACTGGTCTTTTAATCTCTATGATTCCGCTTATCTCTCCTGCAAAAGGCACTGTTATTTTATTGGAATTAAAAATTTCATACATCCTTATCGCCCAGGGGAATCTTAAATCATCAACTATTCCTTCTACTATTCTGGTTCCTTCTGTGGTAGAACAATGAATCTGTATAAAATCATCTATGCATGCTTCAAGCTGGGCTGATGACTTTATTGTCATATTGGTGGTTGGGTTGTGAATATTTATATTATTTCTGTTTTTTGTTGATTATGAGTGAGTAAAAAGATTTAACAATATCTAGTTAATAATATATATCCTTTTCGCACCAATTGTTATTGGTGACTTCTATGAATGACGAAATCCAGCTTGTTGACATTGCCCAGATGGGTGATGATTTTGATATTGAGCTTATGAAAGATGAAATTGCGAAAAAGTTTGAGAAGATAAAGAAGAGCTATGAGAATTCCAAGATGAAAGTGTATTTCAAGAAGCATCATGAAAGTGATGGTGGTAATGCGAAATGCGAGGTAAGGGTCTCTGTTGAAACACCTCAAAAGACATTTATCTCTGATAAGATTGATTTTTCTGTGATTGATGCTGTATCTGCTGCTATGGATTCTGCTGAAAAAGAGACACGCAAGTATTTTGAGAAGAAGAAACAGGAAATGATAAATGAATCAAGGCTTGGTGTTTGATTGATTCAATGAAACAGCTTGTTCATCATTGAGCCTAAATTTTCGAATTTTTGCTTGATCAGGCTGTTTTTTGTATTTAAGTTGCTTGTTCTTTTTTCTATATCTTCTATCTGCCTGCCGACATCTTCGGGATGGCTCTTCTTTATTGCATTTGATATGCGGCGCATGACTTCAAAGTCGCGCTTCAGGTCGTCTTTTGCTTTCTGGAGCTCTATGATTTTCTGTTTGCTTGCAGAGACATCAGCGACTTTTGTATCAATTGTCTTTTTTATGTTATCTGACTCAGTTATGATCTTCTTTTCCTGGGTCTCCAGTTTTCCTATCTTACCTTCCAGATCCCCTTCTTCATGTCTTAACTTTTTAACTGCCTGAGAAAGCTCTGATTTTTTGGATTCGTAAACATTTAAGTTCTTGTTGAATGCCTGTATATTATTTATGTCTGTCTTCAATATTCTTTCAAAGGTACGTATGTGGTTTTTCGAGTACTCTATAGTCTTTTCTTCTTCCTGAAGGTCTTTATCTACAGAAGTTATAGCAGAGTCGACATCTTTTTTAAGTGTGTCTATCTTTCCTTCCTTGACTTTCATGTTGGCTTTTGTTGATTTGAAAACAAGCTCACCATCTGAATTGTAGCTTGAAGTTATCATCTTGTCATCTGCAAGCGCACCTGCCCAGGATTCCACAATTGAAGGCTTTACACCAAGCTGCCTTGATGCTTCTCCAAGAGTTATCTCATCTGTTGATACTATTATTTCCAGAAGCTTGTCAACACCTGTCTTGAGTATCAGTTCTTTCCAATCGCCCATATATTTATCACTTATTGTCATTAGTTGTTGTTATTTAGGCATTAAAGTTAATATATCTTAGTGCATCATAAAAACAGTATTTATTTATACACGAAAAATCAATAAAATATTATGACGCGAAGGGGGCAATCTGGTCTTGAATATATGATTATTGTTATTATAGCAATGCTTCTTATAACTCCGGTCCTGTCACGAGGAACAGCACAGCTTACGGATATGAAAAATGAGATAAATATTATGCATGCAAAGGATACATTAAATATAATCAATGATGCGGCAGAATCGGTCTTTGCGCAGGGAGAGCCTGCAAAAATCACATTAAACACCAGGTTTCCCAGCCATATAAATCATACCAGTGTAGGATCACAAGAGATAATGATACAAATCAACGCATACGGTGGAACGACTGATATTGTCAAAAGATTTGAGTTCAATGTTACCGGGAGCCTACCAGTAGATGAAGGATATTATGATATTACTGTAAAAGCAATCAAGATTTCAGGGGTCACATGGGTAAATATAACAGAAAGCTGATTCCTTTATGGTGCATGTGATATATAACAGGTTTTATTATGGCCAGACATAAAACTAAAGGACAGAGCGGACTTGAATTCATGATACTGTGCATATTTGCCTTGCTTGCATTCACATCATTTTATAGTATAATAGACCGTAACAGTGCTGAGGTTGTCAATAACAAAAGAAATTTTCTTGCAATCTCAATTGCTGAAAAGATTGCTTATGAAATAAATCTGGCTGCAACTTCTGGTCCAGGGTACCTGAAAGAGTTTTACATTCCATCAGATATATATGGATATGGATATAATATAACATTTTCAAGAAGATCTGTTTTTATTGACTGGGAAAAGAATTCACAGGCGGCGCATATAGTTACAAATAATATTATCGGGGACTTCATAAGCGGGTGCAATTATATTGAAAATAAAGATAATGTCATATATATCAACCCTCCGCATACACAAAAACCTTATGTTCAACTGTCTATCATACCATCAAATCCAAAATCGGATGATAATCTAAGCCTTATAATAACTGGTGATGATACAAACAAAGGCATGAAAGATATTTATGCATGCTATATCTCAGAAGACCAGGCAATATGGAATTATGTAGGAGCTGATGATGGTGCATATGATTCCTCTTATGAGACTGCTACTGTAAATTTTAGCAACAAAAGTATCGGCACTTATACTTATTATGCAAAATGCAATGATACAGATGGATATATGGGATATGCTGAACTGACTTTCAATGTAGATATGATGAGTTCAATATGGTGGAATGCCAGCTGGCCATACAGAATCCTTGTCAATATAACAGGCCAGGATTATTTACGAAAAAATTATCCTGTTAAAGTGCGTATGAATTTCACGCAGCTTCTTTCAGATGTGGGGTCAAGCTATGATTTTGACAACAAGTCAATAAGGGTTGTTGAGTGGGATTATGTTACTGAAGAGAATATTGAAACTGGTGGAAATTACAGAGAAATAACTGTAATCAATATATCTACACCAGACTTATGGGATATGGAGATAGATAACTCCACTAGTGCTGTTGATTTCACTTCCGGGCTTAACCAGAGTGGAAATTCATGGGGGGTATCTGCTGATGATGATGGATGGGACTGGACAAATTATTCAGCTATTGCCCCGTATGGGCATAATGGTGCACAGGCAAATTATTTTGCGTTTTTTGGTGACCCTGACGGCGACTCTGATTTTGATACAGATATAGGTTCTGGAATCTCTGAACCAGACCTGCCTGCCGATTCAAAGTATATTGCAGTGGTTGTCGGAAACCAGGTAGATGACCCTAATACTGGTGAAGCTATACTTGACAGCGGTGCATGGGGCATTAAATTTTATATTGACACAGATATGTATTCTATACTCCAGAGAGGTGGAAGAGCAGTTCTTTCGTTTGATTATTATGCTGACGATGCAGATGACGACCTTGAAGAGGGCGCATGGATAAAGGCAAGGTTTGGCAATTCTACAGTCATGAATTATCTTGGCTCTGACCTTGA
>JAUVES010000120.1 GCA_030594675.1 Candidatus Nanohaloarchaea archaeon | reverse complement strand
GCAGACCGAGACCTCATGCTGCTCCATTCTGTCGGTGACGGTGATTTCACAGATGATCAGGAGTCACGTGCAGACCTTGACGGCAACGGCCAGTCCGGAGATGCTGTTGATGTCGCTCTTATTGTGCAGTTTGTAGCCGGTGATATCTCTACCTTTCCTGTGTGTACGTCTCGTGGTATTCCTGAGGATGTGAAGAGCGGTCCTGCAGGTCCGATAGTTATGCCAAGACCATCGGATCTGGATGTGGCGCATGAAGATGATGGCGTCCAATGCAGTATTGATAAGCCATGCGGGCAGGGACTGGAATGTATCGAGTTTCCGGAAGTCGGGCTGATATGTGCAGAGCCGAACCCATGCAGTTATTATAGATGCCCTTCCGGTACATCTTGCATGGTTGCAGAGAGGAATCCTGCGCAAGTGACGTGCCAATGTACAGGATCTGACTGTCCTGATAATAGCGGCTCCACAAATACAGTACAGTATAATACTCAGACAAGGACTGTTGCTGTTGGAACTGATAGTATTGGTGTGATGCAGCGTGAAGTGACAATATCAAGAGCAACTCAACAGAATGAGGGGCTTGGAATTGTTTCTAAACCTAAAGGTGTCTTGGAATCAGGTGCATTTTCTGCAGAATATACAGGTGATTTGATGTTTGAGGCGTCCGGGATTTATATGAATACTTCTGCTGGAAAAAGGATAGTAAATATCCTGCCTGAAGATGCAGTTTCCATGTCTGAGACGCCTGAAAAAAATGCAGTAACAAAAATCGAATTGAAAGAAAAATTGCAGAAACCAATATATTCTGTCGCAAGACAAAAGCAGGCAAAATTACTTTCCATAATTCCCATATCTATGGAAATTGAAACAGATGTAGATGCGGAAACAGGCGAAATTATTTCCGTAAATAAACCTTGGTGGAGTTTTATTGTGTGGTAAGTATATGAAACAAAAATATTTTATTGTGGGATTATTTTCAATTTTGGTTTTTGCTTTAGCAGTATCATCTTTTGTATCTGCTCAGCAAGAAGCAGAACCTAAAACATTGGAAGCCGGACTTGATTATTGTGCAAATCAACAATTTCTCAATGAATTCAATACTGATATACTTATACAAAAAGCAAAAGAACAAGGATTTTGGGTAAGAATCGGTCTAGAGCCAAATTCTATATATTATGAAGGCACTAACATTTGTTCAGAATGTTCTTTCTATAAAGAAGATGAATTCTTCAAAGGAAATAGATTATATGCTTATTCAGATAATCTGTTTGTTTTATATATCGAACGAGATGGTTATAGGTATCAAATTAGTAGACATAAAAACAATATAACCAATCTTTTTATTGGTTTTACTTCTAAAACGAATATTAAAACAAATATAGTGAAAGACGATATTAGTGATATGTTTTTAACTTTAGGACTGTTTGAAAACTCAGATGATATATCATTTATTTTTTCGCAAGGTAAAATTCCTGAAAAAGTAACAGGAGAAGGAAATTTTCAATATGTTTCAATAGATAGTGATACAAGCAAATTTGACATAACAAGTATGGGTGTTATTATATTGTTTCTTTTGATTATTGCTTCTTTAATTTACTATAAATTTTATAGAAAGTAAAATTTAGTGGAGTTTTATTTTAGTTGTATTTTTCTTTCCAAGACATTGTGGTAATTTTAGGACTGCTGTTTATCCTAATGCAAAATATAAAGACTGTACTTGTATTGGGCTGAAAATTACAGAGGGTGCTGTTGGCGGCGATTCTATATCTTGTCTTGGAATACCTGTTATTACTATTCTGAACCGCAACAAAAAGTGAATATTCCTTGTGATTAAAGAGAATTTAAAAAAGGCTATGGTTTTTCTAGAGTAAAATCCATTCAGATAAGAGTCTTCGGGCAAATGCCTGGTGTATTTGCTGTATCATCATATCCGAATCAAAAGACTTATAAGCATTCTTTGATGTGATTTATCTATGGCAAAGAAGAAGATCCTCCTGATAGGCACTGGCGGAACGATTACGGCCAAGATGGTCAACGGGAGCTGGAAGCCCGGCGAGTTCAACGAGAAAGAGCTTCTTAATTTTATCCCAGAGATAAAGGAACTTGCAGCAATCAAGACAGTCGATCTGCTGAATATAGATTCTTCTAACATGCAGCCAAAATACTGGCTGGATCTTGCAAAAGCCATAAATGATAATTATTCCAAGTATGATGGTTTCATAATCACCCATGGCACAGACACGATGCACTACACAGCCTCAGCACTGTCTTTTCTCCTGCAGGATCTTTCAAAGCCCGTAATTCTTACAGGATCCCAGGTTCCTGTGCATATGGTCGGCTCTGATGTGAGAAGAAACATCATTGATGCTATACGGGTAGCGACAGAGACAGACATGCACGAGGTCATGATTGTCTTCAACAGCAAGATGCTGAGAGGCAACAGGGCAAAGAAGTTCAGGGAAGTCGAGTTTGAGGCTTTTGAGAGCGTCGGCATGCTGCCATTAGGTATTATAGAGCATGACATCCGCCACACCGGCGAGCATTACTGCAGCAACAATGTTGATTCCAAGATCAGGTATTTCGACAGGCTTGAAGAGAAGGTCTGCATCCAGAAGCTGACACCGGGTTTTGATCCCAAGATAATTTCATGCCTGGTTGATCTTGGATATAAGGGCATAGTCCTTGAAGGCTTCGGCGCAGGCAATGTCCCGATAGATGAGAACTCTCTGATACCTGAAATAAAAAAAGCAGTGGATAAAGGCATACCTGTAGTGGTCTCGTCACAGTGCGCCATAGGCTTCTCATGGATGTACCTCTACGAGTGCGGAAAGAAAGCATTGGATGCGGGCGCGATACCCGGCCATGACATGATAAGCGAGACCGCGATGACCAAGCTGATGTGGATTCTCGGCAATCACCCAGGCTATGATATGAAGAAGATAAAAGAGCTGTTCCTAAAAGATGTGTCCGGTGAGGTCTCGGATATCCGGAGCCCGAAAGAGAAGAGGATCTGGGAATATTCCCTGTAGTGATTTCTGCCCTTTTAAAGCCCCTCATAAACTTTTAATCCATCTCAAGAAACTTATCAATATAATGCATAATTTTTTCTTTTCTTTCGGTATTGTTTAATACTTATTTAGGATAATATCTTTTATGAAGTGCAGTACACAACTCGCATTGTGGCCAAATAATTCCAGTTTTTCCAATCATAGAATAATAAAAATACACATCCTTCCCAAGACCATTGCTCTCTATAATCTCATCAAGCTCTTTCCATCTTCCGGAATATATGCAGGAGAGAGGATTTGATCCTAAGCTTTCTTCAAACGATTTTATGTCTGTTTCAGGATATTTGCCTAAATTAATTTCTTTATA
>JAUVES010000103.1 GCA_030594675.1 Candidatus Nanohaloarchaea archaeon | reverse complement strand
GACTTCTGTTGCCACAAATACAGCTTCAGGAATATCTATCTCAAGAGTATAGTCATATCCGCTAGCTGCTTCCTCATCAGTATCCCATTTGAAGTTTAGAGGAATTGTTGAGAATATTCCATCGACATCTGGTGTGGTATCAGTTGTTGATCCCCAAAATGATTGATAATCACCATCATCATCAAACCACAACTCAAGTGTACCAGTTACTTCTCGCTTCCCGGGGACAAGTGCATTGTATAACCTGCTACCATGAACTCCACCACGATTTACATTATATTTATTGTTGATCAATATCCTTGAGTTGAATACCTGTGCAGCATTTACTGGTCCTGTTACAGCTAAATCCATATTATGAAATGGAGCTGCTGTGTCATAGGCATCTGCTGTTGTAAAGTCATCAGCATTTATTGTTTCTTTTTGACCAACTATCCCTACTTGTGATCGTAATACATCCATGCCTTGCTGAAGTAGAAGAGTATTTACACCGATATATGGAATTACTACTTGCTGATTGCCTCCTCGCTTGAACCAGGCGCTATATGTTAGCAAGTCATTGTCTGGTGTAAAGGTGTGCTTGTAAGCCGCTGTACCGCCCTGTGCGGCACTTGATGGGTCTCCTATAGCTCCACCCAACCAATAGCCTATATGACCACCTGGCGTTACAATTTGGGGTATATTCCCAATAAGGTGATACCTCCCAAGTACATGCCCTACTCTATATCTCGGCTGGATATTCCCTAAAGGGATAACCTGTTGGACTGGATTAAAGTCTGGATCTCCTGCGAAATAATCACGCAATCCAGTTGTTATAGCAGGGGGTGTGCCTTTTATAGCTTCTTCTGCGATTACCAGTTCAGAATAGTGCCCAGCGCTGTTTACAGTTGTCATTATCTTTACCTCTCTTAGAATATATTATGTAGATTATCTGCTGCAATATTATATGCTTGTGCTGCATCGGTTTCTGTATCAAAGTAACCTAAAAAGTGTGAAACACCATTAAACATTATCCTTGCTGACCATGTATCCTGACAACTCTTATAACATACTCCTTTAAATACTGAGCTGCCGTTTTTGAACGTTGGCCGATTTATTAAGTTCTGTTGGTGTGTAACTGCTCTTAAATTACTTCTAAGATTATTGTAAGTATTCTGATCTATGTGATCTGCTTCCATGCCTTCTGGAATATATAATACTAGTTGGTGAATATACTTATTTATCCATTTACCTTCTTTTTTTATGCTGGTTTGTGCGTACTTTCCATTAGAACCAAGATGCCAGGAATGCTTAGACAACTGTTCAAAGTCTACGTCATCTACTATAAACAAACCATTTTTATATCCATGTCTGTTGTGTGTTACTATTGCTTTCATTGTCACCTTGTCTCAAATATCTGAACGATCAGTTTAATTAACCCACCATTGGTCATTACATCCTCTCTTACTGATGCTTTCCCTAATGAATACGCTTTTTTGAAGTTTAGCACTCTAAGGCCATATTTAACCTCAACACATTCAAGGTCATGAACAGTGTCGCTTAGCCGTCCAGTCTTAGCACCCTGAACTAGGTCATACATTGAATCCACAAACTTGTTAGATGCAATGAAAGTGTGATCTGCCTCACTCCCGGTGTACATACAACTTATGTCATATGATAAATCCCAGCCAATCTTGTTCTTCTGGAACACTTGCAGGTCATTCTGTTTCCTATCCATCAATAAGATATCAATTGCCGGATATCTTGGTGCAACCTTATACACATCTCCATAGTTTATAGTAGCCACACCGTCATCTCGAAACAGTGTAGTTAGCTCAGACCTGATATTCAGGATTTGATCATGGATAGTAGTGATAAGATCACCTGTTTACTTTTACTATAATATTCTCAGTCTCGTTTGATGAATCTTTCTTAAAAGAGTTAATGGCTTCTACGACTATCTGCTCCATTGACTCAGCTTTCCCAATATTCTCTCCTGTGCCCGTAGCATATAGTCGGAGATACCGTGCAGCTGTCAATAGTCCAGACCAGTCTTCTAAATAGCCACTAGAAGGCATGTCAAAATTAGCAAATGCAGCATCCAACACTCTATCGCTAGATACTATCAATGAATCAAGGTCAGTGTCATTTAACCCTTTATCGACTGTTGCAATAAACCTCTGCCCTGTTGCTGCTGAGCTAAGTGTTATCTTATCTGGTCTTAAAAAAGTGTATGCTGTGCTGGCTACGCCGTCTATAGTTATCGAGGGCACAGCATAGGCTGGATATGTTAAAGTTATACCTGTTCCTGAACTGATAGAGCCTAAATCATCGTCATCAGTTAGGAGTCCTGGTAATAGCACCCTTACCTTTGCAGATGTAGTATAGCTCATTCACCCGGTCCTCCTCTTATTACTGGATCTCTGATATCTCTTACATGTGGCTCAGTTACAGGTTCAAGTGGCACAGAGTCCAACTTGTAGCTTTCTTCATAATTTACTCCATTCACATCAGTGTCGCTCAACTCCAGCTCGGCCTGGGAATACTCCCCGGAAGATCCATGACCTCGCATCAGACTATCTCTGTCTCTGTGCCATGTCTGTCTCAGGTACTTCCCCAAGCCTCTGCTGGACAACATCCTTAGTACTCTATCCTGCAACCTGCAGCCGTAATGATCGCCTCAACATCGAACCTGGCAGTTACTGACATACCTACCATGTCCTTTATCGGATCATTATACTTTTCGACTGTTATGTCTCTCCGCATCCCTATTGCTGCTACTGCAGTAGAGTCATACACTATCATCCCAATGTCACCATCGGTGTCATAGTCCCATTCCTGAGTGCCGTTCTTTGTGACTCCACAAGTGAATGATCTGAGACCCAGGATGTTAGGAACCATACCAGTACTTACGATTGCTTCTGTGGGATAGTAGTTTGTTGGCACAAACTCTTGAAGAACAATTGCCTCAGCTGATGGGTGCATTATCAATGTATCTGGATTGAACCCAGCTGCACGAACCTCACTGACAGCAGCTGCTATCGCTTTGATACCCCAGTTTGAACCAGCACAATCATGTTCAAGAGTGACAGAATCAATGAGCTCAGTGATCGCGTTCTGGTTGATCCTGTTCTCAATCCTTCGACCTGCCTTTCCCAGTTCCAGCTCGATTATTGGAAACATGCTGTCTTCGATCAACTCATTTGAAATGAGCGGTCTGACTCCATATTTCTTTGCAACGAACTCCACAACATCATAATCTTGGTTGAGAATAGGAATGTCTGTGGCTTCCGGTACTTCCGGTGCATATGTCCCTGTTTCTCCGATGGTCCAGTTCATTGTCTTTGACTGCATCTGAACCATATTCATTGCATTCCGCATACAGATTGAAGGTTCTGACCCTTCCATGACTGTCTTGTATGCCTCTGCTTGAATAAGGGTGGTGCTCTCGATTGCTTCAGTGAGTAACAGCTCTTTCACTCTCATCAGCTTTCCATCGTGATTATACCCAACATTTCCTGGGATTCCTGCTGCTAGGTCTTTCACAACAGAAGATTCTGGATTCATTGCCATTTCGAGGTATGTTTTAAGTAATCCGGTCATTTTATCCCACCACCGCATGGTCACTGTATAGCATTATTGAAGTCTTGATCAAGATTTCTCCTGTCGCATTTGCACCTATGTCCTCAAGTGCTTGACCTACAATCTGGGCGGATCCATCTACAGTGGTATCATTTGTACCATCTATTACTGTTGATCCAAGATCTGCTCTTGGTGCAAATGGACTTACACAGCCTTGAACTGAAGCGTTGTTTGTTTCCACATAGTCACCTGCGTCAATTACACCGGCTTCT
>JAUVES010000092.1 GCA_030594675.1 Candidatus Nanohaloarchaea archaeon | reverse complement strand
GAAGCTTGCGCTATAATTGTCTAGATAAATACCTGTTTTATTATTATTTATTATAGTGTTCTCCTTGATACTGTTGTTATTAGAATCTGAGTATATATATATTCCGTATTTATTGGACTGTATTGTGTTTCGCGTGATGTTGGTATGGTTTGATGATTGCATGTATATTCCTGAACCGGTTGATAAACCATTGCCGCTGTCTCTGATAGCAGTATTGGTTATTGTGATATTGTCTGCATCACGCAGATATATTCCATACCAGTCCGACCCGTTCATCTTCACATCAGTGATTGTGTTGCTGTCTCCTGAAATGTCCTGTAAAGACAAACCGTAAGCGAATCCGTCAACTATGCAGTTCTTTATTGTTATATTAGAGATATATCTTAAGTAGATCCCTCTGGACGCTGTGCCTATGTCTGTAATATTATATCCCATACAGTCAATCGTTATGTTTTCCCTTGATACAGAAATGCTTTGGATGCATGTACTCATATTTGATATGCTCGTGTTAAGCTCAATATATGTGTTGTTGGCTATCTTTGATGAGCAGTCAGCGCACGAGTCGCATTCGATAGCATATGCACTGCTAAAAAATAAAGCAGGGAATATAGATAATGTTATGAAAAAGAGAAATAAGTGTCTCATAGTATTATTATTGGTTGGCAGATACTATAAATAATATAACCAGAAAAAAAATAAAAGAGGCAGGATTGGCTTTTTTATGGCCTACTTCTGTCTTTTTCTTTTTTGATATTCAGTAAGTCCCATAATACCAAGTATTATTCCTATAGGTACTGCTACTGTCGGAAATTCAGGTATTTCATCATGTGGTGGTGTCGGATTCTCTGTCGGATCAGGTGTCGGTGTAGCGGTTGGATCAGGTGTTGCCGCCGTCGTTATGCCGAATTCATCAACAGTAAGGAGGTTGTCTTCTGATGGTCTGTTATCAAGATCTATAACTATCTGGTATATACCATCAATTGCACCCGCAGGAATGGTGGCAATAATCTCTTCAACTGAATTGCCTCCTGGGATAAACACATCTGACCATACTACATCACCATTTGGATTAAGCACACATATATCAAATTCATTTTCTCCATCCAATCCATATCCTACAACATTTATAGGTATTTGAATTGCATCACCCAGATTTGGATAATCAGCACTTATTGATGGTCCCCCTGGCAAAGGGTCAAGCCAATCATGTATCATGGTCTCTGGAGGATGTGGCTGTTCAATAGTATCATGAACTGCTGCTGCAGTCCCACCCAAACCCAATGTCAGCAGCGTAGCACCACCGACATAAACTGCTTTTTTAATAAATCCGGGTATTATTGATTCATCTGCCATATATCTGTTGAATTTTTTATTATCAAAAACTTTGTATCCTTCTGTATCTTTGAATAATGCCTGAATCTTATAGATTTCATCCTGTGGACATGTCTGGCCGAAAAAAAGTGAGGCAGTCAATGGTTTTGCATCTCTTCTTGCAGCATCATCTCTATAATTCTGATATATATCTTTGAGATTTGCAAGAGCTCTTATTCCTGCACCTTCGAAAAACTCTTCTGTAGCATTGTATTCTGTTGACCATTTACCATCTAATATTTCTTCACCATACGGTCTGCCATTTTTATCATACATTGGGTTTTTTTCATTAGTTGCAAGGTAATCAGCTGCAAGGTAATATTCTTTTCCAAATAGACATACATCATCTACAACTACAGGTCTGCCATCTTTATCTAGTTTCACTCCTGATGTGGCACTTACTGTACCATTTTCAACACCCTGTTTTATTATATCATATGCTGAAAGCGTATCACTTATAGGATTTATCTTTCCTGATATACTATTATCTTGTATCATATTTTTCACCATTTAGCATTAATTTAATGATTTTATAAGTTTCCTGTATAATAAAAGATGTGTATACTTTTATAAATGTATATTTTGTCTGTCTTTAGACTGTTTTATATCTATATACACATTTTCTAAAGATTTTGTTGAGTAAATCATAGATAAAAACACACCTGAAAGTGGTCTATTTAAATAGTTCATTTACCCCTCAATGGACTTTATCCTTTCCTCATGCTTCCTGATATCTACACATCAATTTCCTTTTGTTTGTCTTTAAATTCCATATTATCACTATCTATATGATATCAATGTCTTCCATAGAACTGTCTATCTTATTTTCGCAATTCTTGAGTGTCTTTTTGAGAACAAGATCATCTGTAGCGTTTATGATCTGACCTATAATGTCAAGAGTCTGCCTGAATAAGCATATCACATCACCTTCAAGAAGATTTGTGTTATCAATGATTTCAAAAATAGTGGATCTTTTATAGCATGGATATATGACTGCTGTAAGAGGTTCAATAAAAGAGAATTGTTTTACTGTTTTTAGATACGGGTCTGATTTTATCTTTGAGGTAAGCGTTTTTACAGACTTCTGCTTAATCATGTTAAAAAACTCATCCTTAGGCTTATTTTCGTAGGCAAGAGCAGCTATGATTAAAAGTATGTCATATTCAGTCAATGTCTTATAGAATTTAGTTGCAAAAATCTCACCTATTGCAATCTCATCATAATATATTTTGGTTGAAAAATTACCTTTTTCGGTTAACTTGCTGTTTTTTATGTATCCAAGAGATTCAAGTTTTTTGTATAAATTATTATAATTGCGATAAATCTCAGTTGTCTTTACTGTATTATACTTTTTACCGTATTTTTGATATGTATTAAAATTCTTGCATAATATCTGTTTTATCTCTTCTGTATTATGCAGTTTTATGAGATTTAGGACAGTGTTGACTGAAAGCCTGAATTGTGATTTTATAGGGTCTGTATCGTTTTCTGTTATGTTTTTTAATGTTGAGTAGTTGAAATCGTCCATGTCAATAACTGCATATGCAAACCCTACCTTGTCAATGCCTCGTCTTCCTGCACGGCCTGCTATCTGGAAATATTCCTTCGAATTGAGATATCTAAAATTAATGCCGTCAAATTTCTTCATTGAATCAAAACACACACTTTTTGCAGGCATATTGATGCCTACTGCAAATGTTTCAGTCGTATAAAGGACTTTTATCAGCCCTTTTGAGAAAAGTTCTTCAACAAGCTCTTTTATTATAGGTAAAAGCCCTGCATGATGAAAACCTACTCCGTATGGAAGCACTTGCCTTAAATCTTTTACAGATTTCAGCTTGTTTATTTCAGGCGGTGCATTATACAGCTTTTGCCTTACATATTTGTTGATATCATTATTTGCTTTGAACATATTTGATTTGACAAGCTCAAGAGCGTTTTCCTGGCATCTGCGTCTTGAGAAGGTGAAAAAGAAACAGGGCAGTTGGTCTTTAATAAGGGATATGAGCTCAATATGTGTCTTTGGGTTTGCTTGATTCTTTCTTTGTATAAAATATGATTTTTCTCTTTCATGTTTTTTTCTTATATCCTCAAGAGTTGTAATTCCATAATCCGGGTTGAAAAATTTCCTATATAATGGGACTGGCCTGTTATCATTTATGACTGTATCAACTGTATGCCCTTTGATTGCACTGATCCAGTCTGAAAACTCTTTGGCGTTTGGGATTGTGGCTGAAAGGCAAAGAAATCTTATCTGCTTGCCTGAAAATATGATTGACTCTTCCCATACATAACCTCTCTGGACATCATTTATGAAATGTATTTCATCAAAGACTACATAGGCTACTTTATTGAGTTTTGGATCTTTTGATATTGCCATGTTTCTGTATATTTCAGTTGTCATGATTACTATGGGTGCAGACGGGTTTATGGTGATATCGCCTGTTACTAGGCCTATCTTTTCTTTGCCGTATTCAGTTGAGAATTCTTTGTATTTTTGATTGGATAGAGCTTTTATTGGTGCTGTGTATATTACTGTTTTTTTATTGATGTACTTGTTTATTATATGGTCTGCGATAAGGGTCTTGCCTGAGCCTGTCGGTGAAGAAACCACGACGGAGTGATTGTTTTCTATTGATGTTATTGCGTCTACCTGGAACTTATCCAGTGTTAAGCCTTTGTATTGCATAGTGTTGATTTGGGTTTGATATTATAAAAGGGTTTTGGGGGTTTGGGTCTTT
>JAUVES010000032.1 GCA_030594675.1 Candidatus Nanohaloarchaea archaeon | reverse complement strand
ATTCGTATCAAAGTCAGGTATTGTTGAATATATCATCTTGGCTTTTGAAAGATTAAGCTCACCCAGCAGTTCAGTATCGCCTGCATCACCGTATCTGCAGTCAACCCCCTCCTTTGCAAGATCTATTATTTTTTCCGGATTATAATCTACAATTAAAAATTTCTTTTTTATCTTCTCAAAAGTTTCCAGAAGATCATAACCTATACGGTTATATCCAAAAAGAATTATATCATATGCATCATCAGAATGATACTTATGCTCGTCTACTTTGCTTCCTCTCTTCTCAAAGATTTTTAGATATTTAGATATGCATGGATATATCCTGTTTGCATAGACTATCATATAAGTGGAGCCTGCAATAGTTATCAGGCCTATAACAGTCACTATAGATAATATCTCATTTGTCAAATGTCCCATAGCAACTCCCATGGCGACAAGAATCAAAGAGAACTCACTTATCTGCGCTACTGTCAGCCCGGCAAGGAAACTGTTCCTCCTTGTATATCCAAGCATGCCCATCAAAGCCATCACAATAAGAGGGTTACCAATCAGTATGAATAATGAAAGTACAATAATTGCAGGAATATACTGGTACATATTTGTAAAGACCATCTGAGAGCCTAGTAATATAAAGAACAGCACAATAAAAAAATCACGCAACGGCCTCATCCTGGAACTGATTTCATAGCGATAAGGCGATAAAGATAGGGAAATACCAGCAAGTAGCGCTCCTGCTTCAACAGAAAAGCCAAGATAATAGAAAAGAGAAGATACTGCAAAACACCAGGCAACTGAGAATAGCAATAAAAATTCAGATGATTTTGCAATTATCTTAGTTACATGCGGCAATATATAGACTGCTGCAAATAATAATACACCCAACATACCAAATCCTTTTAAGACCATTCCATAAAGTAATGTACTAAATCCAAACCCAGACGCAAGCGAAGAAATCATCATCAGCGCAAAAATTGCAATCAGATCCTGAATAATTAAAAAGCCTATAGATATCCTCCCGTACAAAGTGCCTATATCTCCCTTATCAGACAGGAGTTTCATAATAATAATTGTGCTGCTGAATGTTAAAGCAACAGCAATATATACTGATGATGCCACAGAAAAATCCAGCATCCTGCATATGAAAAACCCAATCAATGAAGTGAATATTACCTGGCCAACCCCCGTAACTGAAGAGACTTTACCTACTTCTTTTATGACTTGTGGACTCAGATTCAGGCCGACAATAAAAAGAAGCAGAGCTATACCCATCTGTGAAAAG
Source organism: Candidatus Nanohaloarchaea archaeon (assembly GCA_030594675.1). Taxonomy (GTDB): domain Archaea; phylum EX4484-52; class EX4484-52; order EX4484-52; family GLR71; genus GLR71. The sequence continues at coordinate 5,719 of JAUVES010000032.1, read as the reverse complement.
GTAGATATCGTTCCGGTTGAATGAATAACATTAAGAAAGTAAGGTCCCACAATTATACCGCTAAAGATATAACCTATTATTAATGGCTGCCTCAATATCTGCGCCATCCCTGCAATCAATGTCGTCACAGTGATGATTATTCCGATTTCAACCAATATATCCATATCTTAACATCCTTATCTTATTTGACATGTTCCAGCAGGTCAAGTACACTGCTCGGTGTCACAACACCCACAACCTTTTTATTCTTGTCAAGGACTGGAATATAATGAAAACCTTCTTTATATATCAGCTCTATCACTTTATTGATTGGTGCATCAAAATCTACTGTGGATTTGTGCTTATTTATCAGTTCCTTAGCAGTCTTATACAGAAATTGTCTCCTGTACCCAATACTCAATATTTTCGTTAGAGGTTCATGTTTCACTTGATATAGATACAGTCTGATAAGGTCATTATTGCTTATTTCCCCCATAAATTTCCTGTCATCTGTAACCACGATGCATACATTTGTATCTTCCCTTTTAAGTTTTTTTATTATTTTTTCTGCATCATCATCCGGATGGAGAAACACAGGCTTAATCATTGCATCTTCAGCAATCGGTTTTTTTATATATCCTTTTTCAGGTACAGCCATGATATTATATTATTCTGTCTGTATATAAGTATTTCTGGTTAGAAATAATCAAAGAAATAAAAAGAAAAAAGAAAAGATGAATTTACTTCATCCATCTACTTCCATAGCCAGCCAAGCAATCCTTTGCTTTTCTTCTCAGCCTGTGCAAGCCCTGTCAGCCTTGTTTGTTCCTGATCCATAAGCTGAATCTGTTCCTGCATCATAGCTTTGACTTCTTCATCACAGTCATCGCACTGGTCTTTAAGTTGCTTAAGTTCCTGGATACGCTGCCTGTTCTGGATTACTTGTGCATCAATATCAGCAGCAGCTTTTGCATCACCGCCTGTAAAGAATCTGGCAATGCTGCTCCTTGTCTGGATTTTTTCTTCTGCATTTATTGTTGCCTGGACTGAATTATTAAAATTTTTAGCAATACTAGATACCTGTGGACCTATGCCACCCATCATATTAGCCATCTGGGAAAGTGTCTGTGCAGCAATTCGTACCTGGTTTTGGTTTCGCATCATCTCCTGATTCTTATCACCTGCACCCTGTGCTTCAGCATTCATCTGCTGCTGTCTCTGTTGCATCATCTGTTTTACTTCCTCAAGCTGGGTTCTTACCTGCTCTCTTGCCTGTATTTGTTGTATTTCACCTGGATTATCTGGTTGAGGCCCTACATCACCAGACGGACCTTGACCTGGATTATCAGGATTTGCGCCTGTCACTTCAGGAGCACCACTTTCTCCATCAGCAAAGGCAGAAGAAGATAGCATCAAAAATACTATCGCAAATACAAGTAATTTCTTCATCATCTTAAAAACACCTATAATATAATTGAAATTAAGCGTATATATAATTGACATTTAAAAGAACAGACCTACTTCTGCGCAACAATTTCAATAAGACTTGATAATTTAGGTACTGGAACAGTCCTCATATAACCATAATAAATCTGTTCTTTATACTCATCAACATTTAATGTCTGAAAGCCTACCTCTTTTAAATGAGAAGATATAGTGCTTATAGAATGAAAATACCTTGCTACAGTCTTATCTGTTTTCTTTAGATTGCTATCGTATACAGGATAAGTTGTCAATGATGTATCTTCATCATATACTGAGCCATCCAGATTTGCTTCCCAGTCATCATTTGACCTGACAACGATAAAGACACGGCCACAAGGTTTCAGTATACGATAGAATTCTTTAAGGGCAGCATCCAGATCAGGCCTGGACAGGTAATGCAATAACAGTCTGGCATAGATAAAATCAAAAGAATTATCATCATAACGCATTGGCTTTGTCACATCTTCACACCTGACCTCAACCTGATGCCCGACTCCAGCTTTCTCAAGTATCTCCTTTGTCTTCCCAATACCTTCTTTATCAATTGTTGTTGCAATTATCTTCCTGCCTGGATTATCAAGAGCCATCCTTATCTCAGCAAAACCGCCTGTACTTATGCCAGGACAGAACACCAGTAAATCATCACCAGTAAGCAAAGATATGCCTTTCTCTTCAGACCTTGAGAATTTTGCGCCCAGTTTAGATAACTCAGATTTATCCATATTATATCCTAAGACATATTAGATATATAAAATTTACATCAATAACAAAAAAACACCGGATTATTACCTGATATTTCCGAATTGTTGCAAACAACAACTTCACATAACTCTATATGTTATCGGTAGCCATGTTTGCTTACGGCGGAATTTAACTGGAGCGGAAATTATATATGTATCGAATCTTCTATATAATTTATGACAAAATTAAAACATTATCAAGCCATAAAGGGGTTGATTTTATTCCAGAATAAAATATTAGTTTTAGAAAAGGAGGATTTTATAGGAGGCAGATATGAAGTTCCTGGTGGAAGGAAAGACGAACTCAATGAAAGTGATGAATCTACATTAAAAAGAGAGGTAAAGGAAGAGGTGGATTTGGAAATAAAGATTAAAAAACTATTGAATATATGGTCATTGGATTTGCCGCAAAAAGGAATTCATTTAGATGGAAAAACCTACTTATGTGAAGCCCTTTCAGATAAAGTTAAACTAAGTGAAGAACATATAAGTTTTAAATGGGTAACAAAAGAGGAATTGAGAAAGTTAGATGTTCCAGATTGGCTAAAAGAGGCTATTTCTAAAATTTAAACCATGGAAATCAAATTACCGATAACTCAGATTTATCCATATTATATCCTAAGACATATTAGATATATAAAATTTACATCAATAACAATAAAACCACCCGATTTCCATCTGAAGTTTCCAAAATGGCACGCAATGCGTACCGAATTGTTCTGAAGACACTACAATTAGCCATACACATCAAAAAAGAGCTAAAAAGAGAAAGAGTGCAGATTGAACAGGAAAAGACACCACCCTAAGTACCCACCAAACATAATATACAAGACAAAAACAAAAAGATGCATGAAAAAAATCATAAATCTCCTAAATAAAAACCCGAACAAAATAAAAGATTATCATGACAATAATAAAGATATGGACAAAGAAAACACCCAGAAAAAGCTCCCTTTCGCCGCAGAAAGTATAAACGAGTTCTTAAACGGCGGATTAGAGCCAGGTGTCATAACAAACATATATGGAGAAGCAGGAGCAGCAAAGACAACATTTGCCTTGGAAGCAGCAAAGTCATGCATACAAAAAGGGAAGAAAGTCATATTCATAGACACAGAAGGCGGCTTCTCAGTAGAGAGATTCTGCCAGATGAATGATAAGGAAAAGCTTGGCATGGTACTTTTGATAGAACCCAAAAATTTCAAAGACCAAGACGCAATAATAAATTCCCTGAAAGACAAATTAAAAGAAGAAGACATAGGGCTCATAATAATAGACTCCCTTGTATCTCTGTACAGGCTTGATCTTCACAACGGAGACGCACAGCCCACAAACAGGATGCTTTCAACCCAGATGGCAACACTTATACAACTTGCAAAAGAACACAGCATCCCGGTTGTAGCCACCAACCAGGTCTATTCAGACTTTGAGACCGGAAACCTTGAGCTTGTAGGTGGAGATATACCTAAATACGCATCAAAGTGTCTCATCTTCTTAGAAAAACTGGAACTGGGAAAGAGAAAGATGACAATGATAAAGCACAGGTCAATCCCTGAAGGAAAAAAAGCAGCATTTGAGATAAAAAATGAGGGCCTGACAGATTCAAAGAAGAAGCTTGGTATTTTCTAAAACTTCTGCAAAAAATCAACTTCCTTCTCAATCAAAGCAGTATCAGAATCCATATTCTCAATAACCAGTGGCTTGCCTATATCAGATAAAAACCCAAAATGCTTCATCACTTCAGCATCCATCTTATACATAGGTGTATGTTTAGCATCAACCAGATGAGACACATGAAGTTCACCGATTCTGTCCGAAAGATTAGAAACTAAGCCATCAAGAACTTTATAAGATATAGAAGACGCATGAGCAATATCAAGACAAAGACCAAAATCATGTTTCTTAAAAATATCAGAAAACTCTTCCCACCGGATAAACTTATCCTTATGTATATCCATATTCTCAACAAGAACATTCATCCCGCAGCCATCAAGAATAGATAAATCAGAAAACAATGCAGGATGAAAGACAATCCGCTTAGCACCTAAAAGCTTGTACGCTCTCTTCAGATCAGAAAGCAATGAGAAAGTCTTATCATCATCACCATAGCACACATCAATAAATGGTGCATGTATGCTCATCTCATTAAACCTGGAAAAGATCTCAACAGATTTCTTTGACTCAAGAAATGACAACAACTTAGACTGTTCCATGAAGAATACCTCAACACCAGAAATCTTTGAAGAAAGAGGCCCAATACCAGATACATCATCACCAAAAAACAACCTACTCCCCCTGCCACCGACAATAATTGATTTCATAATATACAATAGATAAAAAGAGATATAAAAGATAACTATGATTTCTACCGGCACAGCGGCACGTCATCAAACAGATTTTTAAATATAAGACAACATCCATACCTTATGGAAAACAAAAATACGCCAGATAAAGAAAAAGAATTGATAGGTCAAATAGTAAAAAAGACAGGACTCGCAGAAGAAGACATACAGAAAAGGATAGATGAAAAAGAAAAAGAGTTCAATGGCCTAGTATCAAGAGAAGGCGCCATATACATAATAGGAAAAGAAGCAGGGATAAATATAGAAAAACCAAAGTCAGAAAGCCTTAAGATAAAAAACATAGCACCTAACATGCGTCAGGTAAACATAGTCGCAAAAGTCATATACATATCTCCGATACGAGAATTTACAACAAGCAAAGGAGATGGAAAAGTAAAGAACATAACACTCGGCGACGAGACAGGAACAATAACAATGTCTGTATGGAATGATGACATTGAAAAAATAAAAGATATAACAGAGGAAGAAGTGATACAACTCAAAAACTGCTACTCAAAAAACGGCTATATGGACAAGACAGAAATTGTCTTCAGCAGCAGAAGTGATATGGAAAAAATAGATGAAAATATAGAAGCAATAAAAACAGAGACAAAAAGTGTATCAGTAAGCAACAAGCACACAGTAAACTCTCTGCACTCTGTAAAAGAATCCGATTTTGTAAAGATCCAGGCATGCTTGATTTCAGCCTTTGAAAAAAAAATAGTGCACAATCTTTGCCCGGAATGCAGGAAAAAAATAGATGAAAAAAGCAATTGCCTGGTACATGGAAAAGTAAAGCCTGAAAAGTTTCTCATAATATCTGCCACAATAGATGATGGATATGGAACTATAGATGCAGTATTATTCAACAATGCTGTAGAAAGCCTGCTGCAGAAAAAAGCAGAAGAAATAGAAGATGAAACAAAAGAGATGACAACGACCAACTATCTCTTGAACAGAGATATCTTAGGAAAAGATTTCATGATAGAAGGCATCATAAAAAAGAACAAGTTCACAGATTCCGAAGAGTTACACATACAGGTGGTCAATGAACTTAATATAGGGTCAAGCATCAAAGAAAAAACAAAAGAACTTGAAATATGATTGGAGGTAAATGATTATGACAACACTTAAAGACCTGCCTGGAGTAGGTCCAAAAACAATTGAAAAACTTGA
>JAUVES010000039.1 GCA_030594675.1 Candidatus Nanohaloarchaea archaeon | reverse complement strand
AGTTAAATATGAACCAAAGGTGGATGGACGCACAATTTATCGATTGTTCAATCATAGAAAACATACAATAAATCCTGGAGCATTGTTTGATGGGGAATTTGCAGTGATAGATACAAACATTCCAGGAGAAGATGTGCCTTGTTTGATATATTGTCACTTGTAGGTATTTTAAAGCCCGTCGTTCTTATTTTTTCAAATCTTTAATTTATCTATTGTTTAGCTCGCCGTCGGAATTTCATTTAATGTTAGCCGCTATGAGAAGTTCTTGTACCTATGTTGATTGTTAGCAAGAATTTGGACGAAGCTGCAGGCGTAGTGACAAAATCCTTTGTTAGTTACCCTTTATCAATTGAATATAATGGTTCGACCAGAGGGAGAAAGTTGACTAGTGAGCGTTCGAAAGTTTTATATAATTATCTGATAGTAATAACAATAATTGCAAGAGGGATAATATGAAATATCATAATCTTCATACACACACAAGTTATTCAGATGGTGCTTTTTCACCAGAACAGCTAGTCAAAATTGCTAAGGCTAAAAATTTAGAAGTAATTGGTATATGTGATCATGCATTCTCAAGGAAATTATCCAATGAATATCAAATAACTTCTTGCCTAGAAGAATATCTAGAAGATCTTAGAGGAATTCAACAGTCTTTAGAAGACATAGATTTGAAAATTGGTATAGAAATAGATGCCTCAAAAATTTATGGTGTAAACCCATCTGATCTGCCATTTGATATTTTAAATAAATTTGATTATGTTCTTTTTGAATATGTTAATACTGAAAATGAATATTGGGGTCCGGTTGGTAAAAGAGATATTGATGAAATAATTAAAATTAGGAATCAGTTAACAATACCTGTAGGTCTTGCACATAATGATTTGCAGAAAAATTATAAACGGAAGGAAAAAAAGCTTGCAAAATTATTGTCAGATAATGATATTTTTATAGAACTTAATCAGTCAGAGTTTCATCCACGTCGAGGAGTGGGTAGAAATACTAGAGATGGTTTAGATTACTATAAGCACTTTTCTAAAAAATTATTGAAAGAGTTGGTGAATAAACAGGTCAAAGTTGTTGCTGGAACAGATGCACATACAGCTGAAACGTTGGGGGATTTAAATAATGTTTATCAGTTTATTGATGAAAATAATCTTTTATGTCATGAATTGATATCGTAGTTCTTAGCTCGCCCGTCAATTGCAACTAACTAGGAGTTATACGGAATTTTGTCTATAAAATGCCCGTATTTTGGAGTGAGAATTATTAAATATATCCACCCAGCATTGCTATTCCCAGAAGTATCATCAGTGTTCCTAATGCAAGCTTCATCCATTTTCTTTCGCTCAGCCTTAATTTTTCCAAAGTCTTTGGGTCTGTGCCTTTATAGACTGCTATGAGAATTATAATCAATGGCAGGATGAAGAAAAAGTTGTAGACAAGAAGGTAGGGGATTGCTGCGGCCTGTGTCATCTTGCTTGACAAGAGGCCTATTATTGCAAAGTATATGCCTCCTGTGCATGGGAGCTCAAACATTGATACTAAGAATCCGAGGACTATTGCTGAAGGTATTGTTGCTCTTTTTGCATATCTTGATATTGTGGCTTTCTTGCTTTGCGGTATTTTGAGGCTTATGCCTTTGCCGTGCCAGAAAAAATCTTTTATGTTTATTAGCCCGAATATGATTGCTATTGATGCTGCAAGAGTGTAGATGCTTTTTGTAATGCCTGCGTACTGTATTACTGAGAGGAGGCCGATGCCTGCAACAAAGTATGTCATATATACTGCTATTATGTAGACTGTGCCTGTTATGATCATCTTTCTCTTGTTTCCGATTGCTATGAGCGTTGCTGTAAGGAAGATGAGGACAGCAAATGCGCATGGATTTATGCCGTCAATAAGACCGCTTGTTATTACTAAAGGCCATGTTATTTGTGTATCTGGGTTTTCTTCTATTGTTACATTTTGTATGCCATGACATAGGAGCTGGCAGGTGTAATCGTTGAAATTTTTATCTACTGTTATTCTTTTTTTCAGGTTTTCAAGTATCTCTTTGTCTCCCTGATAGTAAGTGTCGCCTATTATTACAAGAGGGACTCCTTTGCTTTGGATGTTGAAAATGCTGCATGCTGTATTGAATAGGTTGTGGTCATCTTCATCATGTGTCTCGTGGATGTAAATTTCGATATCAGGATATGTGTTTTTATCTTCTTTTATCTTGTCTATCAAAGGCCTTACATTTGCGCAATGAGAGCAGCCGGTGCTGTAGAAATAGTGGACATCTATCTTGTTGTCTGTGCATTCCAGTATCTCTTGTGCGTATATTGGTGATGCTGTGAGTATAATCAGTATCAGTAGAAGTGTTATTACTTTCATTACTATCTTCTATTTATTAAATCGATTACTATAAATATCTTGCGCTGTATTTTTTTCTATGGATCAGATTGTGTTGCCTGTTTCGGAGGATTTTTGTCTGGATAAGATTATTAGGCACCAGCCATTCTTTTTCTTTTTTTCCTCTTTATCTTCACGGGTTATCAGGATTGGTGGTGAGTTAGTCACTATGTCGTTTTCCCAGTCTGGTTCTGAGATTATTGTGGATCTGGATGCAACTTTGGATTCTGATGTTTTGGAAGGGATCAAAGAAAGGGTTGCATATTGTTTAGGCACCATGGACAACCTTTCAGACTTTTATACAATCTGTTCAGATGATAAGATTCTTTCTGGTTTTATGGATGGAATACATGGGAATCGGCTGCTTTCTGCATTTACTGATTTTGAGGCGCTTGTGTCTATTATCTGCTCCCAGAATGTGAGCTTTTCACAGTATAAAAAGATGGTTTTGAAGATTGTTGAGGTTTACGGAGGTGCATTTCCTTCTGCTTCTGATATTCTTGATGACACTTCTTTGCTTTCCGGATGCGGTGTTGGGTACAGGGCTGCCTATATTGAGAATGTTGCAATGTTTATGAAAGGTAAGGATATTGTTGATGATGCTTATCGGCTATCGTCTGTTGTTGGTATAGGCCCGTATTCTATTGATATCTTTATGCTTTTCCAGAAGAGGCAGTATGATTTTTTCTATGTTGATTCTCTTATTAAAAAGATAATAAGGAATGATTACGGGGTGGATATTTCTTCTGATAAGGATATACGTGCATTTGCCCAGAACCATTGGGGCAGGTACAAAGGTCTTTGTGAGGTGTATCTGCAGAAGTTTCTTTATGACAACTAATATATAATATCTTTGATAATTGTATATATGTTGTATTCTTACGGTGGCAACAAAAGAGTATATCTTGTTGAACCTGTTGGAAAGGTTCATGCAGGCATACCTGCGCATTTCAACATTGTTAATAATCTTGATACTGTTGATAAGCTGTGGAAATGTCTTTTGATTGCTGAGGAAAATGACTATGATGATGTTAATGTGTATCTTGATGGCAGTCTGAAGATGAATAGTTTTATTGGTAAAGTTGCAAAGCGTCTTGGCCGTTCCGAATCAGGTAGTGGTTCTGTAGTGGATGTTGAGGGACCGTATCATTTGTGTAAGGTTGCGGATTTTAAGGAGGATTATATTGATAGAATTGAGGATTTGAAATCGTTCTGGTTATCTTATGGTGATTTTACCTGTGTTCACTGCGTGTGTTCTTATAAGAAATATGGAATACAAGTCGGGGGCAATAAGAAAGGGCTTACTGTTCTTTTTGAAGGTATTAGCAGAAACTATGTAAAGGATATGTTTGGTGTCTTTCTTTAAGACTGCTTTTTCCTGTAATCTTCTATAGCTTTTTTGAGGCTTTCAAGAGCCATGTTTGAGCAGTGCTCCTTTATTTCCGGGAGGCCTCCGAGCTCTTTGAGAATGTCTTTTATCTCTATCTTTTCCGCTTCATCTATTGTCTTTCCTTTTACTTCTTCTGTCAGCAGAGATGCGGATGCCACGGCAGCTGCACATCCGAATGTTTCAAACATTATATCTGTGATTATGCTGTCTTTGACTTTTATTGTCATTTTCGTGGTGTCATCGCAGATAGGGTTTCCTACTGCTCCTGTGCCATCAGGGTTTTCTATCACTCCCATGTTTCTTGGGTTTTTGAAATGATCCATCACTTTTTCTGAGTACATAATTTATTTCTCCCTCTTGTCTTTTATTGACTGCAGCTATCAAGGCATTCCTGTCTTGATTCTTCAGGCAACATATCGCAGATGCTGCATGGGTCTGATGCCATGTTTCCCATCAGGTTGCTCATATCTACAGGTTCTGCAGGAAGCGTGAAGTCTGAGTCAGATACTGAAGTTGAATAGCTTGTGGCTGTCATTTCCATTGTAATTTCGTTCATTGTTGTTTTTGTATATAAAGGGACACCTTCTGGGCTGATGCAGTATTCGATAGCTACATTTTCTGCTGTATTTTTCATGCTGAAGCATTTTGCTGATGTTCCAGCAATATTTCTTGTGCTTAAGTATTTTATCTCGTATAAGTCTGTCTCTTCTGTAAAATCTGTTAATGCCTGGTCTGATGTGCTGCTTTCCTGTGGTGTGTCAAATCCTATACATGACCATTCTCCTTCTGGTTTGCTGCATGTGTACATGGAAGAGGTTCCAAGTATGTATGTTCTTGTTTCTATATCTTCTATTATCATATCCACCCTCATGTTTTCTCCTTTTATGTATTGTGTCATCTTCTGTTCTCCTGTGCCTGTAAGCTTCGTAGTGTGACTAACCTTATATTCCAGGCTGTCTTTTTTGCTGAAGATGTTTTTCAGTTCTGTTTTGATGTCTGTATTTACTGTGTCTTGTTCTTTGTTTTGGATCTCGTCGCCTGTGGATGTCTGGGGTGTGGAACTGTTTTTATTTTCGCTGTCTGTACAGCCAGATATAGCAATGGTCAGGAGTAATATTGCTATACAAGTCATCAGGGTGTTGTTTCTGTCTTTCATAGGAATCATCTTATTAAATTTTATGCTTTTTTATATATTAAGCTATTGATTTTATTGTTGTATTTTTTATTGTCACTTCTTTGCCTGATATTCTGCTTAATACAGTTTCTGTTTCTTTTATGTTCGCTTCTATGTTTTTGTTGATATCTTTTATGGCATTTTCTGTTTTTTCAATGTTTTCTTCTTCATTGTCTGCTGTGTTTTTTATAGCTGTAAGCTCGTGTTTCTTTGCTTCTATCTCTCTGTTAATCTTTGTGTCTCTTATCTTTTTGCTTAAGGTATCTTTCTCTTTATTTTTTTCTGTGTACTGTGTCAGGAGATCTCTTAGGGCATCGTGACCTTTAAGCTTGTTTAATGATGCTGTTATCTTTTGCTTCTGCTTGTCTTTTATGCTTATCCTTCCTTTTTCTATCAGGTCATTTGTGTTTTCAAGAATCTTGTCAAGGGTTTTGAAGCCTGTGTCCTGTGATGCAGCCTTTAATGGTGAGGTTATGTATGTATCTAAGGTTTTTTCCTCGTCCCTGTTCAGGCCAGTTGAGTATCTCTGGTATTTTTTCAGCGTCTTTGTTACTGGAGAGAACATCTGGAGTATCTTGTTTCTTGTTATTTCTGTATCTTCTTCTGTCTCTTTTAACTTTTCTTTTTCCTGATTTAAGATAGTTATCTCTTTTCCCTGGTTTAGGTGCTCTATTTCTTCTTCAATGTTTTTTTCTTTTTCTTTCTGTTTTTTTATGTTTTTTTTATGGGTGTCCATCGCTTTGTTTTCTGTTTCTTTTTCAGTTATGAGATCTTTAGTGTTTTGTATGTATTTTTCTGCCTTGAATATCGGATCTATTTTTGTCTTGTTCTTGTTTATGTCTTTTTGCGACTCTTCTGCAAGTGTGCTTAAGTTTTTTGAACTGGCCGTGACCTCTGCCACTTCTTGGGGGAACAGCATGTTTGTCATGTAGATGTTCTTTCTTGTGCTATTTACAAGCGTGTTTATGCTGGCTATAAGGGTCTTGTAGAATTCCATGACTTTTTTTGTGTCTTTTGAGTCCGGGATGTCTGTGCTGTTTATGAATGCTCTTGCTTTTCTTATAAATGCTGTCCTGTTGTCAAGAGCAAGCTTTCTTGGCCTGTCTTCTATATGACCTTTCTGTTTTGCTTTTTCAAGGTCTTTCAGGCTGAGTTCAAGTTCTTTCAGGTTGCGTTTTATCTCGTTTAAGGCATGTTCTGTCTCTTTTGATGTTGTATTCAGGAAGTCTTCTGTCTCGTCTTTTAGCCATGTGCCTGCCTTTTTTAGGTCCAGCTCTATGGCTGTCGGCTCTTCTTCAACTTTTTTGCCTTCTTTTTTTCCGAATAGTTTTTCCAGAAATCCCATATTATCATTTATTGGGTCATGTTTATTAGTTTTTGCTGTCATTTTGTTTCTTTCTGGGTTTGATACCCCGCAGCTTGCTGCGGAGTGAGCGAAGCGAACGGTGGGAGCTTCATTAATTTT
>JAUVES010000064.1 GCA_030594675.1 Candidatus Nanohaloarchaea archaeon | reverse complement strand
ATAATTATCATAGCTTATGTTTATCGGAATCTGGTCATTCAAAAAATATGAGAAATTCGTTTCATTAGAGCCATCTATGGTGAGGTTCAAAATATATGGTTCTGTTATAAAATAAAACTTACTGCCGCCATATCCAATACTTGTTGAGTATGCATTGAATTCAACAAATCCATATGGTGCATTTTCATCAAACATATAATTAGCAACATATGCAGACTCCTCCGAGTTATATGTCATATCAGCCTTGACAAGAATTTCTCCAGTATAATTTCTCACAGCATAATTGATATCTCCATTCACAACGCTTTCATTTTCATCAAGAAGATTAATTTTAAACATCAGAGTTTCAGATACATTTCCGCGTATATCTCCCAAGACAAGATCAGAGAGGTAATTTATATACACATCTCCTATATCAAGCTCTTTTGTATCCTGCCACTCCAGCACATCAATTATATATAAATCATCACATGTACCGTTTATTATTACTTCAGTATATGTATATTCAATTATCTTATTCGAGTTGCAGGATATGTTCACATAGGTCGTAAGATGCGTTTCCCGTATGTTCTCTACAGTAAACCTTGCATTTGTTGTGTTATCAATTTCATAATAATTGTCAAGTCCATACCATCCAACAACACCATTGATTGAAAGCTGCGCTTCATTGGTCTGCGCAACAGCAAGAACAGTTATCGGGTACATAGTGCCGTCAATGTCGCAGTAACCAGTATTGTACAATAGTATCTCAACACTGTCTCCGGGGTAATCTTCAGTGTAGTCTTCAGATGTAAGTTCAGTGCAGTATATACTCTTGGTAGCATTCAGGTACAGCTCTTCTCTTGTAAGTTCTCCAATAGATGATCCATAGCTGTAGGAGAAGTTTTCGGTACCTGATGTGCAGTTGACATTATCTGGTATAACACTGCAAAGGTAAAATTCTTCATCAGAAGTTATATAGTCTGGGATAGTGAATGTATCATCTGCACACACAGCAGACTCTGCAACCATGGTCATAGCCAACACTATCATAAAGACTACTATGAAACTGGTGTGTATATGCTTCATCAATATTTATTTTATATTCGGATGGTATATATAGGTTGACAGTTTTCAATAAGCATAAATAATATTTATCATTGTGTGGGACTCACTATTGACTAAGATTTATACATAAATATGTGATTTAAGATGAATAAAGAACAGACAATGAAACAACTTCTTAACAAACGGTTATGTGATCTGTAAAATCATCTTCCAGACAGTAACCTTTATAAAACTTTACAAAAAAGTACTACTTAATCATTTAGGTTTTCTAATAACTGTGATATTAAAACCTGAAAAAAAGATGAAGGTTGATGAGATATGGCAAAAAGTTATGTAACATTTGAGATACCAAAAGATCTTGCTGAAAAGGTCTATAATGGCATAGAGGCTGTTGTGCGCTCAGGTTCCATTAGAAAAGGGACAAATGAGGTCACAAAAGCGATAGAGCGCGGTACTGCAAAGCTTGTAGTCATCGCAGAAGACATAGAGCCGGAAGAGATAGTGATGCACCTTCCAATACTGTGCAAGGAAAAGGCAGTGCCTTTTGTCTTCGTGCCTACAAAACAGGAACTGGGTGCCGCATGTGGCCTGTCAGTATCTACTGCAACAGTTGCAGTTGATAATGTTGGAAAGGCAGCAAAGCAGGTTGAAGAAATAGTCAATGCGCTAAAGCCTCTTCAGAAATAATTAAGGATTACAGGATGATTATATATGGCAGTAGCTGCTAAAGTTGTAAGAATAATAGATAGGCAGGGAACAAAAGGTATATCCCGTGTCAGATGCCAGGTTACAGACAAGGCCGGAAGAAACAAAGTGATAATAAGAAATGTCCTTGGGCCTGTAAGAGTTGGTGACCTGTTAATGATAACCGAAAGCGAGATGGAGAACGCAAGCATAATAGAGTGAAGGTGCTGTTAGATGAAATGTACATTCTGCGGAAAAGAAATTGAAGATGGCACAGGCAAGATTGTGGTCCAGAAAGATGGCAGGGTCCATAAGTATTGCAGCTCTAAATGCGAGAGAAACCAGCAGATCAGGCCTGCAAGAAAAGTTCTCTGGACCGAGACATACAGAAAACAGGTCAAAGGAAAATAATCCCAGAGCTTAATCTTTAAATTGTGGTCAGATGATAGAAAAAACATTCATAATGGTTAAGCACGATGGGGTCCAGAGAGGTCTTGTCGGTAACATAATTTCTAGATTTGAAAAAGTAGGCCTCAAGCTTATAGGCTTAAAAATGCTCCACCCGACAGAAGAGCAGGCAAACAAGCACTATGTAATGACAAAGGACTGGATAGATAAGCTTGGCAACAACACAAGAAAAGCATTTGAGAAAAAAGGCATAAAAGTTACAGAGACAAACGAGCAGATTGCAAAAAGAGTCCACGGCTGGCTAAAAGATTACTTAAGAGAAGGTCCTGTAGTAGCAATAGCTTTTGAAGGGTATCATGCAATAGAGATAGGGCGAAAGATAGTAGGCCCTGCAGAAGCAAGATCAGCACCATTAGGTACAGTAAGAGGTGACTACACAGTTGATTCCTACGCAATGGCAGACAAGCTCCAAAGGCCTGTAAGAAACATAATCCATGCTTCAGGCAACACAGATGAGGCAGAGAACGAGATAAGTGTATGGTTTAATAAAAGCGAGCTCTTCGCTTACACAAAGCATGACTGGGAGCTCATGTATAAGCACGAGAAAAAATAAGGTGGCATAGATGAATATAGTAATGCTTGGCTCGCCCGGTGCAGGGAAAGGCACATACGCAAAAATTCTTTCAAAGAAATACAATATACCTCATATATCTACTGGTGATCTTTTCCGTGATATCGTAAAAGAAGATAGTGAACTGGGCAGAAAAGTTAAAGAGATACTGGATTCCGGAGGTCTTCAGTCTGATGAGGACACTCTTGAGATCCTCAAGAAAAGGCTTGAGAAGGATGACTGTAAAAATGGTTTCATACTTGACGGTTATCCAAGAAACGAGGCTCAGGCAGAATCTTTATCTAAGATAACAGACATTAACATAGTCTTTCATTTCATAGCATCAGAGCATGTAATTCTTGACCGTCTTGGCGGAAGGCTCACATGCCCCAAATGCAACGCAATATTCCACATGAATAACATAATCCCGAAAGTTGAAGGCAAGTGTGACCATTGCGGAGCAGATCTTTACCAGAGAGAGGATCAGAAGCCAGAAGCGATAAAGAATCGCCTTGAAATATACAACAAGACCACAGCACCATTAATCAATTACTACAAAGAAAAAGGGACCTTAAAAGACATAAGCTCAAATCCTCCTATTAAAGAGATTGACAAGATAATAAGCCCATGCACCGAAATTATTGATTCTAAGCTGAAAGAAGAATGAATTTTTCTTATAATCCATAAAAATATTTTTTTAATGGACTAAAAGCAATTTTTGACCATCCTTCAACTGTATAGTCTGGAGATGAACAGATATCTTCCAATTCTTCAAGTGTTCTTAATCTTCCATTGTCAATTTCAGGATCTTTTGGTTTAACAGTTATTGAGTCTGTTTCAATGACATATAGAATTCCAAAATGAACTCTTCCAACATTATCCAGATCATTATTGATATATCCTAATATTTTCATATTTATTGTCCCGTCTATCTCAACTTCTTCATTAAATTCTCTTAAAAGACTCACATGTATTGGGTTTCCATCTTTGGTATCAATTTTTTCAATATGTCCTCCAGCACCCCAGGACCATTTGCCTTGAAGTCTTTTTTCTCCATATATCTCATCCTTTGTTGATCTTTGATACGCAAAAACCTGCTTTAATTCTGGATTTACAATCATAAAATAACTGATTGGCTGTTTATATGTTCTGTCTTTCTCAGCAAGCCCTCTTTTGATATACTTAAAATTGTTCAATATTATTGATTCATAATCTACTTCATTTCGTGGCCTGAACCCTTCAAAATAGTTTTTGCCCAACAGAATTTCCCTTTTTACAACCATGATTATTTGTTCATCTTTCATAATAAAGAAAAAGAGTAATAATATATTTAAATTTGTCGGTAAGTCCGTCGGCCTTCACTATCTTACAAGCTCTTTTTATATCTATCTATAATACTTTTCTCAGGAATAAAACTATTTATCTCAGATTCTCAATAAAATCTCCAATCTAATAAAGAACAAAAATTCAATCAGATATAAGTTTACAAAAGCCCTTTTTTCTTTTTGATCTTTTTGATATACTTATATACAGTCAGTATATTCACATTATACTCGGCAGCAATTTCTCTTGCAGGTATCCCTTTCTGCGTCTTTTTCCACCAGTCGTCAAGTATCTTGTTCCACTCATCCTTATGCGAGATGCTCAGGTGCTGGTTGTAGACGCGCAGCTTTTCAAACTTCTTATCGCAAAATTTGCATTTTATTTCATTTACCATGTTATTAATATGTAACGACAATATTATATATCTTTTGTATTGGAAAGCGATTTTTTGCTTAATTATTGGTATAAGCTTAAATATCCCTAAGTCTTAAAGCTGTTCACACTTTGATTCTGAAGCTGGCCTCTTTTAATATATTGACCTGTAGCTACTGGTTTTTAAAACCGATACATATTTAAAGTTAAAATATACCATAACTTATATACAATTTTCAATAACAATAACATCTATATGTGATAATGTATGGCATATGACAGCACAAAGATAGAGAAAGAAGTCAGAGCATATTGGAAAAAGAACAGGATAAATGAAAAGCTATCTGAATTCTCCAGCAAGGCCAAAAAGAACAAAAAATATTTTCTCCTTGACGGCCCTCCATATTCAAACGGTGTCGCCCATGTAGGCCATGCCAAGACAACTATCTATAAAGATATATGGGGTCGTATAAACCTGATGAAAGGGCATGCAGTATGGTTTCAGCCCGGTTTTGACTGCCATGGCCTTCC